>NZ_AHCD03000031.1 GCF_000238295.3 Pseudoalteromonas rubra | reverse complement strand
TGCGCATTATAGGGAAATCGAAACCCAGCGCAACCCCTTTTTTGAAGAAAAGTGAGAAAAACAGCTCGTTCGGGCAAAATTACAGCAAAAAGGACATTTTTGACTATTTACCGAGCTAAAACCTGTCCAGGATAACGCATAAACATTCAATTTTACTTTCTACTGAATGCCTTGCCGTATTTTACATTGCATAAGGATTGCAAATGAGAGACAAAAATAATTCGGAATATTGCTAGATGCTAAGACAGGCCCGAAGAGCGCACTCAACCATACGTAAGTGGATGAGGAAAATTATACAGAAATCATTATCAAGATGCGCGATGAGCTACACTACATGGAGACACAGTGCTTGCACTGGCATTTCCTTTGCGCAAGGGCGACGAATGAACGACAAAAATATCTGGAATATTTTTGAACAGCTACGCTGGCTCGAAGAGCGTAAGGCAGGAAGCCTTGAGTCACCACCGCTTCGCAGCACGAGGAGGTGAGCGCATGGACCCACATGGATGAGTCACCACCGCTTCGCAGCACGAGGAGGTGAGCGCATGGACCCACATGGATGTGGGGAAGTAGAATAATGCAGGAGCAATTATCGAGATGCGCGATGGGCGTCGCTACATGGATGTACTTCCACACCGCATTTTCCATCGCCCTATTTCAGGCATTAAAAAAGGCCGCCTGGGCGACCTTTTTCACAGTGTTACTGCAATCTGTAGATTATTCTACGATTGTAGCTACAAGCACCTACATTACCCTGTGGAAGACGCCACCTTCACATGATGACTTTCATTCAGGCATTAAAAAAGGCCACGCTCTTTATTAGAGAATGGCCTTTTTCACAATGCTTATTGCATCACTACTGTTGATTACTCAACGATAGTTGCAACTAGCACCTACATTACCTTGTAGAGAATGCCACCTTCACATGATGAACTTTCACTCAGGCATTAAAAAAGGCCGCCTAAGCGACCTTTTTCACAGTGTTACTGCAATCTGTAGATTATTCTACGATTGTAGCTACAAGCACCAACATTACCCTGTAGAGAATGCCACCTATCGTGCAAAGGGCTAATGACACAGTGCTTGCACTGGCATTTCCTTTGCGCAAGGGCGACGAGTGAACGAAGCACCGCTTCGCAGCACGAGGAGGTGAGCGCACGGACCCACATGGATGTGGGGAAGTAGAATAATGCAGGAGCAATTATCGAGATGCGCGATGGGCGTCGCTACATGGATGTACTTCCACACCGCATTTTCCATCGCCCTATTTCAGGCATTAAAAAAGGCCGCCTAAGCGACCTTTTTCACAGTGTTACTGCAATCTGTAGATTATTCTACGATTGTAGCTACAACACCAGCACCAACTGTACGGCCACCTTCACGGATCGCGAAACGTAGACCTTCGTCCATCGCGATTGGAACGATTAGCTCAACAGTCATCTTGATGTTGTCACCAGGCATTACCATTTCTACGCCTTCTGGCAGCTCAACGTTACCAGTTACGTCAGTTGTACGGAAGTAGAACTGTGGACGGTAGCCTTTGAAGAATGGAGTATGACGGCCACCTTCATCTTTAGACAGTACGTATACTTCTGAAGTGAACTTAGTGTGTGGGTTGATTGAACCAGGCTTACAAAGAACCTGACCACGCTCAACTTCATCACGCTTAGTACCACGTAGAAGTGCACCGATGTTCTCACCTGCACGACCTTCGTCAAGCAGCTTACGGAACATTTCAACACCTGTACAAGTTGTCTTCGTAGTTTCTTTGATACCTACGATTTCAACTTCGTCGTTCACGTTGATGATACCAGCTTCAACACGGCCAGTTACAACAGTACCACGACCCTGGATTGAGAATACGTCTTCGATAGGCATGATGAAAGGCTTATCGATGTCACGCTCTGGCTCTGGGATGTAAGAATCTAGTGCTTCTGCAAGCTCAACGATCTTGTCTTCCCACTCTTTCTCGCCTTCTAGCGCTTTAAGAGCTGAACCCTGGATTAGAGGCAGGTCATCACCTGGGAAGTCGTACTCAGAAAGAAGTTCACGAACTTCCATCTCTACTAGCTCTAGTAGCTCTTCGTCGTCAACCATGTCACATTTGTTCATGAATACGATGATGTAAGGTACACCAACCTGACGAGAAAGTAGGATGTGCTCACGTGTTTGAGGCATAGGACCGTCAGTTGCAGCAACTACCAGGATCGCGCCGTCCATCTGAGCAGCACCAGTGATCATGTTTTTAACGTAGTCAGCGTGTCCAGGACAGTCAACGTGCGCGTAGTGGCGAGTTGGAGTGTCATACTCAACGTGTGAAGTTGAGATTGTGATACCACGCTCACGCTCTTCTGGAGCGTTATCGATTGATGCGAAGTCTTTCGCTTCACCACCGTATACTTTTGCAAGTACGTTAGTGATTGCTGCAGTTAGGGTAGTTTTACCGTGGTCAACGTGGCCGATAGTACCAACGTTAACGTGCGGTTTCGAACGTTCAAACTTTTCTTTTGCCATTTTAAAAATTCCTATAAAGAAATTAAAGTCCAGCCCTAAGACCGGACCGAACTAAAATTACTTAACAGCGCGAGCTGCAATAATTGCGTCAGCAACGTTTTTCGCCGCTTCTGCGTACTTGGAAAATTCCATAGAGTACGAAGCTCGACCTTGTGTTGCAGAACGAAGATCAGTTGCATAACCAAACATTTCAGACAACGGGACCTGAGCATTAACTTGCTTCAGACCACCAAATGAGTCATCCATACCTTCGATTATACCTCGACGACGGTTCAGGTCGCCAACGACATCACCCATGTTTGCTTCAGGGGTGGTGACTTCTACCTTCATAACGGGTTCAAGAATCACAGGCTGCGCATCAAGCGCGCCCTTCTTAAAGCCCATTGCGCCGGCAATCTTAAACGCCATCTCGTTTGAGTCAACATCATGGAATGAGCCATCAAACAAGGTAGCTTTCACACCCAGCATAGGATAACCAGCAAGAACACCTTGCTTCATCTGTTCCTGGATGCCTTTGTCAACCGCAGGAATGTATTCCTTAGGTACCACACCACCTACGATTTCATTAACGAACTCGTAAATTGGTGCGTCTTCATCAGCAACTTCCATAGGTTCGAGCTTCAACCAAACGTGACCATATTGGCCGCGTCCGCCTGATTGACGTACGAATTTACCTTCGGCTTCAACCGAGCCGCGGATCGTTTCACGATAAGCAACTTGAGGCTTACCTACGTTACATTCAACACTGAATTCACGCTTCATACGATCTACGATGATATCCAGGTGGAGTTCACCCATACCTGAAATAATGGTTTGGCCTGATTCTTCGTCGGTTTCAACTCTGAAAGACGGGTCTTCCGCAGCCAGCTTACCTAGCGCGATACCCATTTTTTCTTGGTCAGCAACGGTCTTAGGCTCTACTGCAACTGAAATCACTGGCTCTGGAAATTCCATACGCTCTAACGTGATAACAGCATCATGAGCACAAAGCGTGTCACCTGTGGTGACATCCTTCATACCAATTGCAGCGGCAATGTCCCCAGCGCGAACTTCTTTGATCTCTTCGCGCGAGTTAGAGTGCATCTGAACGATACGTCCAAAGCGCTCTTTTTTGCCTTTAACTGGGTTATAAACCGAGTCACCCTGACCTACTGTGCCGGAATAAACTCGGAAGAAGGTAAGCGTACCAACAAACGGGTCGGTGGCGATTTTGAACGCCAGAGCTGAAAACGGCGCATCATCGTCCGCAGGACGCGTTGCTTCGCTTTCATCGTCCAGGATACCCTGGATCTCTTTAACCTCTGTTGGAGACGGCATGTATTCAATCACAGCATCAAGCACAGCCTGAACACCTTTGTTCTTGAATGCACTGCCACAGCTCATTGGCACAATTTCATTGTTCAATGTACGCTGACGGATCGCGGCCTTAATTTCGGCCTCGCTCAGTTCACCTTCTTCAAGATATTTGTCCATTAGCTCTTCAGACGCTTCTGCGGCAGATTCGAGTAGCTCTGCGCGCCACTCTTCTGCCAGCTCCTGAAGCTCTGCCGGGATCTCTTCATAGTTGAAAGTCATCCCCTGGTCTTCAGCATTCCAGTTGATGGCTTTCATCTTGATAAGATCGATAACACCTTTAAATTCATCTTCAGCACCGATTGGTAACTGAATTGGCACAGGTGCAGCGCCAAGACGCTTTTTCACCTGATCCACAACGGCCAGAAAGTCTGCACCGGTACGGTCCATTTTGTTGACGAAAATCATGCGAGGTACTTCGTACTTATTCGCCTGACGCCAAACGGTTTCCGTTTGTGGTTGTACACCTGATGAAGCACATAATACGACTACAGCGCCATCTAGTACACGTAATGAACGTTCTACTTCGATGGTGAAGTCTACGTGTCCGGGAGTATCGATGATGTTTATACGATGCTCATCAAACTGAGCATCCATCCCTTTCCAGAAACACGTGGTCGCAGCAGAAGTGATGGTAATACCACGCTCCTGCTCCTGCTCCATCCAGTCCATAGTTGCGGCACCATCATGCACCTCACCAATTTTGTGAGACAGGCCCGTGTAATAAAGTACACGTTCCGTGGTGGTGGTTTTCCCCGCATCTACGTGAGCACAAATACCGATATTACGGTAACGCTCAATAGGAGTTGTACGTGCCATATTATCCTCTTAAAGGTCTTGGGCAGATTACCAACGGTAGTGAGCGAATGCTTTGTTCGCTTCAGCCATACGGTGAACGTCTTCACGTTTCTTAACCGCAGTGCCTTTGTTGTCAGCAGCGTCGATCATCTCTTGAGCCAGACGAAGGCCCATTGACTTCTCGCCACGCTTACGTGCAGCTTCAACCAACCAACGCATACCTAGTGCGTTGCGACGAACTGGACGTACTTCAACTGGTACCTGGTACGTAGAACCACCAACACGGCGAGATTTAACCTCAACCTGTGGACGTACGTTTTCAAGTGCAGACTCGAAGATTTCTAGGTGCGACTTGCCTGATTTTTCAGCAGCCACGTCTAGCGCACCATATACGATTTTTTCAGCAGTAGACTTCTTACCGTCAAGCATTACTACGTTAACGAATTTAGCAAGAAGCTCTGATCCGAACTTCGGATCTGGAAGAATTTTACGTTGACCTATTACGCGTCTTCTAGGCATTTTCTTTCTCCGGTATCTTCAGGTTCGTCTTACTACGACGAATTCCCAAAACAAAATATATAAATTAAAACTTAAGTGCTTGGCCTTACTAACGGAGAACCATTAGCCCTTAGGACGTTTTGCACCGTACTTAGAACGACCTTGTTTACGGTCATTTACGCCAGCACAGTCCAGCGCGCCACGTACTGTGTGGAAACGCACACCTGGTAAGTCTTTAACACGACCACCACGGATTAGGATAACACTGTGCTCTTGCAAGTTGTGGCCTTCACCACCAATGTAAGATGTTACTTCGAAGCCGTTCGTTAGACGAACACGCGCTACTTTACGTAGTGCAGAGTTTGGCTTCTTAGGTGTAGTTGTATATACACGAGTACATACACCACGCTTTTGAGGACAAGCTTTAAGAGCAGCTGAGTTGCTCTTAGTAACCTTGCTGCGACGTGGCTTACGTACTAGCTGGTTAATAGTTGCCATTAAATAGCTCCTGAATTAATAAAAATTACTACTGAAAAAATCAAATTTCGCCAATTTAAGCGTTCTGTTATTCGAACGAATAAATGGGTGGCGGAATTTTAATGAGCAAAGTTTAACCTGTCAACCAAAACAACTAAAAAGGCAGCGTTAAAGCTGCCTTTTTATTGCAATTGACGTGTTTTTCGTCAATTTTAGTCTTGGCCACCAAGCAAGTCTGCATTTAGTGCGTCTGTTAGTGCCTGAGATGCTTCTTCAGCACTTACAGTTTGCTCTTCAACTGCAGCTTCATTTTGCTTACGACGGTTGATGCGATCTAAGTGGTAAGAGAAACCGGTACCCGCTGGGATCAGACGACCCACGATAACGTTTTCTTTCAGACCACGAAGCTCATCACTCTTACCATTTACTGCGGCTTCAGTCAGGACACGTGTCGTCTCCTGGAACGAGGCTGCAGAGATGAAAGACTCTGTTGCCAGTGAGGCTTTAGTAATACCCATCAGCTGAATTTCGAACTTCGCTGGGATCTTGCCTTGTTTCTCTAGCTCACGGTTTGCGATGTTAACGCGCGCCACTTCGGCTTGTTCGCCTGCCAGGAACTCACTGTCACCACCATCAAGGATGATACATTTACGTAGCATCTGACGGATGATGGTTTCGATGTGCTTGTCGTTAATCTTTACACCCTGTAGACGATATACTTCTTGTACTTCGTTTACGATGTAGTTAGATACGTCAGTCACACCACGCAGACGTAAGATGTCGTGCGGAGATTCAGGACCATCGGCGATAACTTCACCTTTAGATACCTGCTCACCCTCGAACACGTTCAGCTGACGCCATTTCGGGATCATTTCTTCGTATGCATCACCCTCTTCCGGAGTAATCACCAGGCGCTTCTTACCTTTGGTTTCTTTACCAAAGCTAACGGTACCTGTGATTTCTGCCAGGATTGCTGGATCTTTCGGCTTACGCGCTTCAAACAAGTCAGCAACTCGAGGTAGACCACCCGTGATATCACGAGTCTTCGAACCTTCCTGCGGAATACGTGCCAGAACATCACCCGGCTGTGCCGTCGCACCATCTGTGATTTCGATGGTAGTGAACGAAGGCAGTCGAATTTCCTGCAGGCCACGCTCTTCATTTTCAATGATCAGCTTAGGCTCTTTTGCATTCACCTTAGCAAGGTCTTTAACAACCACACGCGTCAGACCAGTTAGCTCATCTGTTTGTGCTTCGGTGTTAGAATCGTCGATGTCGCTGAACGATACTTTAGACTCGTGCTCAATGATGATTGGGTGACTATGCGGGTCCCAGGTCGCGACGATATCGTTACCTTTCACTTCTGCACCGTCACTCACTGACAATACGGCACCGTAAGGCACTTTATAGCGCTCTTTCTCACGGCCTTGTTCGTCAATAACCGTAATTTCGGTTGAACGTGAAGTGATCACGATCTTACCGTCGGTATTGATTACGAACTTCGCATTGTGCAGCTTCATGCTACCGTTGTTCTTAACCTGAACGCTGTTTTCTGCAGACGCTCGAGATGCCGCACCACCGATGTGGAAGGTACGCATCGTAAGCTGTGTACCCGGCTCACCGATTGACTGTGCCGCGATAACACCGACAGACTCACCCGCGTTAATGATGTGGCCACGTGCAAGGTCACGACCGTAACACTTAGCACACACACCAAAGTCGTTTTCACAGGTGATAACAGAACGTACTTTTACTTCGTCCACTGAGTGCTCTTCTAACAGGTCACACAGCTTCTCATCAAGCATCACGTTACGTTCAACCAGCACTTCGTCAGTGCCTGGGATAACCACGTCTTCTGCTACAACACGACCCAATACACGCTCACGCAATGGCTCTACAACGTCACCACCTTCAATCAGCGGCTTCATCACAGTCCCTTCAAGGGTACCACAATCTGTTTCGTTGATGACCAAATCTTGTGCAACGTCTACCAGACGACGAGTCAGGTAACCTGAGTTCGCTGTCTTAAGTGCGGTATCCGCAAGACCTTTACGCGCACCGTGCGTCGAGATGAAGTACTGTAGTACGTTCAGACCTTCACGGAAGTTTGCTGTAATAGGTGTTTCGATGATTGAACCATCCGGACGTGCCATCAGACCACGCATACCGGCTAGCTGACGGATCTGAGCAGCACTACCACGTGCGCCCGAGTCGGCCATCATGAATACTGAGTTGAAAGAATCTTGCTCTTCTTCTTCACCCTGCGCATTCACAACCGTGTCTTTCGACAAGTTCGCCATCATCTCGCGTGATAAGTTTTCATTAACACGTGACCAGATATCGATAACTTTGTTGTATTTCTCACCCGCAGTTACAAGACCAGACTGGAATTGCTGGTTAATTTCTGTAACTTCAGCTTCTGCCGCTTCGATGATGCCAGTTTTAGTTGGTGGGATTTCCATATCGTTGATACCGATAGAAACACCCGACTTCATCGCGTAGTGGAAACCGGTGTACATCACCTGGTCAGCAAAGATAACGGTATCTTTCAGACCCAGACGACGATAACACTCGTTCAACAGGCCAGAGATCTGCTTTTTACCTAGCGCACGGTTGATTAATTCAAACGGCAGGCCAGTCGGCATGATCAAAGACAGGATGGCACGACCTACCGTGGTTTCAACCACTTCAGTCACGTCTTTGCGTTCACCTGTTTCGCCATCTATGTGTACTTCTGCGATACGTACTTTTACGCGTGCGTGTAGTTCTGCAGCGCCAGTACGGTATGCTTTTTCAGCTTCTTTCGCATCTTTGAAGACAATGCCTTCACCTTTTGCATTGATGCGGTCACGCGTCATGTAGTACAGACCCAATACAACGTCCTGTGAAGGTACGATGATTGGCTCACCGTTCGCAGGAGACAGGATGTTGTTGGTCGACATCATTAGCGCACGAGCTTCAAGCTGTGCTTCCAGTGTCAACGGTACGTGTACCGCCATTTGGTCACCATCGAAGTCAGCGTTATACGCCGCACACACTAGCGGGTGCAGGTGGATTGCTTTACCTTCGATTAGTACCGGTTCAAACGCCTGGATACCTAGTCTGTGAAGTGTTGGTGCACGGTTCAGTAGAACCGGGTGCTCACGGATCACTTCGTCAAGTACGTCCCAAACCTCTGGTACTTCGCGCTCTACCATCTTCTTCGCAGCTTTGATGGTAGTCGCCATGCCGCGGCGCTCTAGTTTGCCGTAGATGAATGGCTTGAATAGCTCAAGTGCCATTTTCTTAGGCAGACCACACTGATGCAGTTTCAGTGTAGGACCAACTGTGATTACAGAACGGCCAGAGTAGTCTACACGCTTACCTAGTAGGTTTTGACGGAAACGACCTTGCTTACCTTTGATCATGTCTGCAAGCGACTTCAGAGGACGCTTGTTAGAACCAGTGATCGCACGGCCACGACGACCGTTATCTAGTAGCGCATCAACCGCTTCTTGCAACATACGCTTTTCGTTACGTACGATGATGTCTGGTGCCGCTAGGTCAAGTAGACGCTTAAGACGGTTATTACGGTTGATAACACGACGATATAAATCGTTCAGATCAGATGTCGCAAAACGACCACCATCCAGTGGTACAAGTGGACGTAGATCAGGCGGCAGAACTGGTAATACGCTCATTACCATCCACTCAGGGTTGTTACCTGACTGGTGGAATGCTTCCATCAACTTAAGACGCTTAGTAATTTTCTTACGCTTAGTTTCAGAGTTGATAGTTGGCAGCTCTTCACGCATTTCAGCGATTAGCTGACCCAGATCCAAATCACGTAGCAGATCAAGTACCGCTTCGGCACCCATCTTCGCTTCGAATTCATCACCGTGCTCTTCCAGTGCATCCAGGTACTCTTCTTCACCTAATAGCTGACCACGCTCAAGCGTTGTCATGCCAGGTTCAGTTACTACGAATGATTCGAAGTAAAGTACACGCTCGATATCACGAAGCGTCATGTCCAGCATCAGACCGATACGAGACGGCAATGATTTAAGGAACCAAATGTGTGCAACTGGGCTAGCCAGCTCGATGTGACCCATACGGTCACGGCGTACTTTAGTCAGTGTAACTTCAACGCCACACTTCTCACAGATCACACCACGGTGCTTTAAGCGCTTGTACTTACCACACAAACACTCATAATCTTTTACTGGGCCGAAGATACGGGCACAGAATAAGCCGTCACGCTCAGGCTTGAAAGTACGGTAGTTAATTGTCTCAGGTTTCTTTACCTCACCGTAAGACCATGAACGCACCATGTCCGGCGAAGCAAGACCAATACGAATTGCATCGAATTCTTCGGTCTTATTTTGTTGCTTCAGAAACTTAAGTAAGTCTTTCACCTTAGCTCTCCTGTCGGAGTTAATCTTGAGGGCAAGCCTGGGCTCGCCCCTTCATTCTTTTCAGTCCGGTCTGGGCCGCTTATGCGGCCCGGCGGATCAACTTTCTTCCAATTCGATGTTGATACCCAGCGAGCGGATCTCTTTCAACAATACGTTGAATGATTCCGGCATGCCCGGTTCCATCTTATGGTTGCCGTCTACGATGTTCTTATACATCTTAGTACGACCGTTTACGTCATCCGACTTAACTGTCAACATTTCCTGTAGCGTGTAGGCAGCACCGTATGCTTCAAGTGCCCATACCTCCATCTCACCGAAACGCTGACCACCGAACTGTGCCTTACCACCCAGCGGCTGCTGAGTAACCAGGCTGTAAGAACCAGTAGAACGTGCGTGCATCTTGTCATCAACAAGGTGGTTCAGTTTCAGCATGTACATGTAGCCAACTGTTACCTGACGCTCAAATGCATCACCAGTACGACCATCATATAGCGTTACCTGACCACTTCTTGGATAACCACCCAGCTCTAGCATGTCTTTGATTTCAGCTTCGCGTGCACCGTCAAATGCTGGCGTTGCGATTGGCAGACCACCTTTAAGGTTGTGTGCCAGACGACGGATCTCATCATCAGAGAAGTTAGCAATATCAACTTTCTGACGGCAATCACCGATTTCGTAGGCTTGCTTGATGAAATCGCGCATTTCGTGAAGTTCACGTTGCTCTTTCATCATGTCTTCAATGCGCTCACCAATACCACGTGCAGCAAGACCCATGTGAGTTTCAAGGATCTGACCGATGTTCATCCGCGATGGTACACCCAGCGGGTTAAGAACGATGTCTACCGTACGACCTTTTTCATCGTAAGGCATGTCTTCAACAGGCACGATAGTAGAGATAACACCCTTGTTACCGTGACGACCCGCCATCTTATCACCCGGTTGGATGCGACGCTTAACAGCCAGGTAAACCTTAACGATCTTCAGTACGCCCGGCGCCAGATCATCACCTTGGGTGATCTTGCGACGTTTGTTTTCAAACTTCTTATCGTATTCCGCTTTCAGCTCGTCGTACTGCGCAGCCAGTTGCTCTAGTTCAGCTTGCTGCTCTTCGTCAGCCAGGCTTTGCGTTAGTAGCTTTTCAGCGTTGAGGTCTGCGATCTTGTCTTCGCTCAGACCAGCACGTACAAGCAGGTCACGCGCACGAGTCAGAATACCGCCTTCAAGGATACGGAACTCTTCGTTGAAGTCTTTCTTCGCTTCGCGAAGCTGCATGTCTTCAACTTCCAGTGCACGCTTGTCTTTCTCTACACCATCACGGGTAAAGACTTGAACGTCGATAACCGTACCAGATACAGAGTTAGGTACACGAAGCGAGCTGTCTTTCACGTCAGACGCTTTTTCACCGAAGATAGCACGTAGTAGCTTTTCTTCAGGCGTCAGTTGCGTTTCACCTTTCGGCGTTACTTTACCAACCAGGATATCGCCGCCTTTTACTTCAGCACCGATGTACACAACACCTGATTCGTCCAGCTTGCCTAGTGCAGACTCACCCACGTTCGGGATGTCCGCTGTGATCTCTTCTGGACCAAGCTTAGTATCACGCGCAATACACTGGAGTTCCTGGATGTGGATCGTAGTTAGACGATCTTCCTGAACTACACGCTCTGAAAGTAGGATTGAATCCTCGAAGTTGTAACCATTCCACGGCATGAATGCCACGCGCAGGTTTTGACCAAGAGCCAGGTCGCCCAGGTCAGTCGAAGGACCATCCGCCAGAACGTCACCACGTACAACCGGCTCACCAACCATACAAGTTGGTTTTTGGTTGATACAGGTGTTCTGGTTAGAACGGGTGTATTTCGTCAGGTTGTAGATGTCGATACCCGCTTCACCAGGTACGCGCTCTTCTTCGTTCACGTTAACAACGATACGGCTTGCATCTGCATACTTCACCACACCGCCACGCTTAGCAACAATGGTTACACCAGAGTCTTTTGCCAGCGTACGTTCAATACCTGTACCTACCAGCGGCTTGTCTGCGCGCAGTGTTGGTACAGCCTGACGTTGCATGTTCGATCCCATCAATGCACGGTTCGCATCATCGTGTTCAAGGAATGGGATAAGTGCCGCTGCCACAGAGATAACCTGCTGTGGTGATACATCCATATACTGGATGCTGTCGCTTGGCATAAAGGTTGATTCACCTTTATAACGACATGGGATCAGCTCTTCTGCAAACTGGTTTTCTTCAGTCAGGTTAGTGTTCGCCTGTGCGATTACGAACTGACCTTCTTCAATTGCAGACAGGTAATCAACGTCATCTGTTACTACACCGTCAACCACTTTACGATATGGGGTTTCAAGGAAACCATAATCGTTGGTACGTGCGTACGTAGACAATGAGTTGATCAGACCGATGTTTGGACCTTCAGGCGTTTCGATTGGACAAACACGACCGTAGTGCGTTACGTGAACGTCTCGAACCTCGAAGCCAGCACGCTCACGAGTCAGACCACCCGGACCAAGTGCAGAAATACGACGCTTGTGCGTTACTTCTGACAGCGGGTTGTTCTGGTCCATAAACTGAGACAGCTGTGAAGAACCAAAGAATTCTTTAACGGCAGCAGAAATTGGCTTAGCGTTGATCAGATCCTGAGGCATTACATTGTCCAGATCACCCAAGCTCAAACGCTCACGTACAGCACGCTCAACACGTACTAAACCAACGCGGAACTGGTTTTCTGCCATTTCACCTACAGAACGGATACGACGGTTACCTAAGTGGTCGATATCGTCCACATCGCCTTTACCGTTACGGATGTCGATCAACACCTTCATCACGCTAACAATGTCTTCTTTGCTCAGCGTGCCAGGACCTGTGTCAGTATCATAACCAACACGGCTGTTGAACTTCATACGACCAACCGTTGACAAGTCATAACGCTCGTCAGAGAAGAACAGATTGTCGAATAAGGCTTCTGCTGCTTCTTTTGTTGGTGGCTCACCCGGGCGCATCATGCGGTAGATTTCTACCAGTGCTTCCAGACGGTTTGCCGTGCTGTCGATACGAACGGTTTCTGACATGTAAGCACCGCTGTCTACATCATTGATGTACAGGGTGTCGATTTTTGTGTGACCTGCTTTAACCAGCTCGGCCATCAACTCCAGAGACAGCTCAGCATTCGCTTCAGCAATGATCTCGCCAGTTGATTCATCGATGTAGTTTCTCGCAACCACACGACCAATGATGTACTCATGCGGTACTTCTAACTGGTCAATGCCCTTTTTCTCGATTGTTTTTATATGACGGGCTGTGATACGGCGACCCTGCTCAACCAGGACTTCACCGTCTGCATCTTTGATATCAAAAGCAGCGGTTTCACCACGTAGTCGAGATGGTACCAATTCCATCATCACTTTGCCGTTAGTCACTTCGAACGCAGTCGTTTCGAAGAACATGCCAAGAATTTCTTCTGTTGAGAATTCAAGGGCACGTAGAATGATTGACGCAGGCAGTTTACGACGACGGTCGATACGTACAAACAGGTTATCTTTTACATCGAATTCAAAGTCTAACCACGAACCACGGTAAGGGATCACGCGTGCGTTATATAGTACTTTACCCGACGAATGTGATTTACCACGGTCGTTATCAAAGAATACACCAGGTGAACGGTGTAGCTGAGAAACGATAACACGTTCAGTACCATTGATAACAAAAGTACCTGTGTCAGTCATGAGCGGGATTTCGCCCATGTAAACTTCTTGCTCTTTAATGTCTTTAACTGTGCCTGGTGCTTCTTTGTCCATTAGCACAAGACGAAGTTTTACGCGAAGTGGAGCAGAAAAAGTCACACCGCGAATTTGACATTCTTTTACATCGAATACTGGCTCTCCAATACGATAGCTAACGTATTGAAGCTCAGAATTGCCCGAGTAGCTTTTGATCGGGAACACAGAACGGAATGCCGCTTCCAGTCCGGTATCACCATCCGCGTCCGGTGTAATGAACTTTTTGAACGATTCCAACTGCGTTTGCAAAAGGAAAGGTATGTCCAAAACTTGTGGACGTTTACCAAAATCCTTACGGATACGTTTCTTTTCAGAATAAGAGTAAGCCATGGGGTTCCTCAGCTTGCTGATCTTTGACCCAACCTGTTCATGGAGAACAGACTTCATTGGCATCTAAGCCATGATAACAACATCTAATTGTCGTCCTATGAGTCACTCACTTTCAAAATACTTCTAACAGATTGAAAAATAAGAAAAACATAGGAATTTATTGCGCAACAGGAAAGCGTCGCTCTATAGCGCAAAAGGGCCGGTGATTAAATAATCACCAGCCCTTGCCTGATTGCTCAGGCAGCGAACCTAGCAAATGCCAGATTACTTGATCTCAACTTCAGCACCAGCTTCTTCAAGATCTTTCTTAAGTGCTTCAGCTTCTTCTTTAGAAACAGCTTCTTTGATTGGCGCAGGAGCAGACTCAACAAGAGCTTTTGCTTCTTTAAGGCCAAGACCAGTTGCACCACGTACAGCTTTGATAGCAGCAACTTTGTTACCGCCAGCGCCAGCTAGGATTACGTCGAACTCAGTCTTCTCTTCAGCAGCTTCAGCAGGACCAGCAGCAACAACAGCAGCAGCTGCAGTTACACCGAATTTTTCTTCCATTGCTTCAACTAGTTCAACAACTTCCATTACTGACATTTCAGCAATCGCGTCAAGGATTTGGTCTTTAGTTACAGACATTTTAAGTTTCCTAATTAATCACGAACCATGGGGTTCTAAAAATTTATTTGTGAAAGTAAGAAGCGTGCAATTAAGCAGCTGCTTCAGCTTTCTGAACACGTACAGCTTCAATTGTTTTACACAATTTACCAGCTGACGCTTCTTTCATAGCGCTCATTAGGCGTGCAACAGCTTCGTCGTAAGTAGGCAGCTTAGCTAGCATGTCTACGTCTACAACATTGCCTTCAAATGCAGCCGCTTTCAGTTCGAACAACTCGTTCTTCTTCGCGAAATCAGCGAAGATACGAGCTGCAGCACCTGGATGCTCTGAAGAGAAAGCGATTAGGCTTGGGCCCACTAGCGATTCGTTAAGGCACTCATAGTCAGTACCTTCTACAGCGCGCTTAGCTAGGGTGTTACGGACAACTTTCATCCATACGCCTGCTTCACGAGCTTCTTTACGAAGTGCAGTGATCGCATCTACTGTTACACCACGAGAATCTGCAACAACTGCAGACAGAGCACCTTTGGCAGCTTCGTTGACTTCAGCAACAATTGCTTTTTTGTCTTGAAGATTTAAAGCCATGGGTGTTACTCCTGGTTATGATGGGAACATGTCCCAGTTCTACTTTACTCATCGTCTTACGACTGTGAGCTGCTTTTTACGGCGAGAACCAGAAGATTAGGAAAATCTAGCTGGGATTCACACCGTCTACGTAGGGAATTAAGTAACTAGGTTACACCTACGGTCTTGGACGGAAACGCAATTTATCGGATCATTGTAGACTATAAAGTCTGCAAAGTGCCGAAATTATGCGCTTCAACCCGAATTCTTTGCTTCGTTTTGAGCTCAGCTCTCAACGAAATGGCGCAAAATTATAGTCTAATTTTTACGCCATGTAAACGCTTATCTCTAAATTAAGCCACTTGCGTGTTTAGAGTAGCTTGGTCTACAGCAACACCCGCGCCCATAGTCGTTGAGATGCTTACTTTCTTCACGTAAGTACCTTTTGCTTGTGAAGGCTTAGCCTTCTTAAGCGCAACGATAAGTGCTTCCAGGTTTTCCTGAAGCTGGTTCGCGTCGAAATCAACTTTACCAATAGTGGTGTGGATGATGCCGTTTTTGTCGTTACGGTAGCGAACCTGACCCGCTTTCGCGTTTTTAACTGCTTCTGCAACGTTAGGTGTAACAGTACCAGTCTTAGGGTTAGGCATAAGGCCACGTGGACCTAGGATTTGACCTAGTTGACCAACAACGCGCATTGCATCCGGAGAAGCAACAACTACGTCGAAGTTCATTTCGCCTTTCTTAACCTGTTCAGCAAGGTCTTCCATGCCTACCAGATCAGCGCCAGCTTCTTTTGCTGCGTCAGCGTTTGCACCTTGAGTGAATACCGCTACGCGTACTTCACGACCAGTACCGTGAGGTAGTACAGTTGCACCACGTACGTTTTGGTCAGATTTACGAGCATCGATACCCAGGTTTACAGCAACGTCTACACTTTCAACGAACTTAGCAGTAGCCAGTTCTTTAAGAAGAGCAACAGCTTCGTTGATTTCGTATTCTTTAGTAACATCCACTTTTTCGCGGATAGTACGCATACGCTTAGTTAATTTAGCCATTCTCAATTACCCCTCTACGTTCAAGCCCATTGCACGTGCAGAACCTGCGATCGTGCGTACAGCTGCGTCCATATCAGCAGCAGTAAGATCCGGACGTTTAGTCTCAACGATCTCTTCAAGCTGAGCGCGAGTAACAGTACCCACTTTCTCAGTGTTAGGACGGCCAGAACCAGACTTGATACCAGCTGCTTTCTTAAGAAGGTAAGAAGCAGGTGGAGTTTTCATGTCGAAAGTGAAAGAACGGTCGTTGTAAACAGAAATGATTACAGGAACCGGTGCGCCTTTCTCGATAGACTCTGTACGTGCGTTGAACGCTTTACAGAATTCCATGATGTTTACACCGTGTTGACCTAGTGCAGGACCTACTGGAGGACTAGGATTAGCCATACCAGCAGCAACTTGTAGCTTGATTAAAGCTTCAACTTTTTTAGCCATGATAATACCTCGTTATGTGGGTCTTAGCCTTGTGCGCGCGAGGACGCGTACTCAGACGGCTTCCCAATTAAAAAACTGTCTTTTTGTGCGTCATAGTAATGACATACAAAAAGGCCGCTGATTATAGATTAACCAGCGGCCTTTGGCAATAACTTTTGCTGTTTTAAACAACAAAATTACTTATCTTGTTCAACCTGTCCAAACTCCAGGTCAACCGGCGTAGAACGACCAAAGATCAGCACTGACACTTTCAGGCGGCTCTTCTCGTAATCAACCTCTTCCACAACACCGTTAAAGTCAGCAAATGGACCATCAATAACACGGACCACTTCGCCAGGCTCAAACAAGGTTGCCGGCTTAGGTGCTTCTGCATTTTCCTGCAGACGGTTAAGGATCCGATCTGCTTCTTTTTTGCTGATTGGTGCTGGACGATCTGACGTACCACCAACAAAGCCCATCACGCGTGGTGTGCTGTTTACCAGGTGCCAGGATGCATCATCCATCACCATTTCAACTAACACATAGCCCGGGAAGAATTTACGTTCAGACTTACGTTTTTGTCCGGCACGCATTTCCACAACTTCTTCAGTTGGGACTAGTACTTCACCGAAGTAGTCTTCCAGACCTTCGATTTTAATGTGCTCAAGAATTGTTTGAGCGACGCGCTTTTCAAAACCTGAAAACGCCTGAATTACGTACCAACGTAATTTCTTTTCTTTGTTCTCATCCGACATGGGATCAGATCTCCAATCCAGTTAAAACGCTAACCTGTTACGAGGCCAAACCGGTTAAATAGCCAACTGCACGAAACAGAATGCCATCCAATCCCCACAGGATCAGTGCCATTACTACTGTTGCAGCCATTACGATAAAGGTCGTGTGTGTTGTTTCCTGACGCGTTGGCCAAACTACCTTGCGAACCTCAATTCTAGACTCTTTGGCAAAAGCGATAAAGGTACGCCCTTTCTCAGTTGTTGCGGCAATACCCAATGCTGCACCCACAGCGACCACAACGCCAATTGCGCGCGTCAATACTGAGATATCAGCATACATGTAGTTACCAACAACTGCGCCAGCCAGTAAAACGACTGCCAACATCCACTTTACCGTGTCCATCGAGCTAGACGGGTTTTCAACATTAGTGCTCATAATTTATTTTTACCTTAAATACAGACACAACAACCCTGCATAAAAACAGGGTTAATCCATTTCAATCCAAATTTACAAATAAGCGGTGATGATAAGACCCATTATTTTAGATTTGGACTGATTATAAGAGTGGCAGGGGCGGCAGGACTCGAACCCGCAACCATCGGTTTTGGAGACCGCTGTTCTACCAATTGGAACTACGCCCCTGCAAAGTGGATGCCCATTATACTGACGAACAAACTGAAAACAAGAGTAAAAGATGCGCAAAGCGGTATTTGTGCCAATTTCAGCCAAGTGAAACCCTTACTCAGCCTCGCGCTGTATAAGTTTCTCAGTTAATACAAGCGCAGAGGATCGCCATAGAAGAAGTCACACAACAGCCATATCTGCTCGAAAGGGTGGGAATCTGGCACCACTAAATGCGCCAGCACACTTTCAAAATCAGCCCGGTGCCACATCGGACTGGCATTGCGGATCAACAGCCAGACACGCTGAGAGTGGTAATGTTTGCCCGCCTTTTGTTTGAGTAGACGTGCAAGGCCGGTAGCCAACCGCTGCGCGCTCGGAGCCTGTGCCATCAACGCCAGTTCGCGCTGCATGGTTAGTGACAAAGGGCGGCCAAGCACGGCCATGGCCTCCGTTTCACTGGCATAAAGGTGTGCTACTTCAATATCTAGGCGCGACTGTGCCAGGTAACAGCTGACATCAGGTTTGGCAGGTTGGTTATGCCAGATGTGGCGCATCGGCGTGTGCGTCAGCCGCTCATAACTGCGCATGAACAATTTGGCAGCGCCATGCTCCAGCTGCAGTTTTTCACGCTCACTGTCACGTATTACTGCCTGCTCATGCTTCACGCTACTCTCCGCTAGTCTGCACTGTCCAGTTGCCGATGGACATCTTGCAATAAACTCGACGCACCAAACCGAAAATGCTCGGCAGTCAGCCAGTCATCACCCATTATCTCTTTCGCAAGTTGTAAGTAATTACTTGCTTGCTCGACGCTTTTAACCCCACCGGCAGCTTTAAAGCCAATCGCTTTACCCGACACATGGATCCGTTCCAGCATGACTCTGGTTGCCTCCAGTGTGGCGTTCACCGGCACCTTACCAGTACTGGTTTTGATGAAGTCGGCACCGGCCAGAATCGCAACATCGCTGGCCTGGGCGATTTGTTGCGTATTTTCAAGTTCACCGGATTCAATGATCACTTTCAACTTAGCCTGAGTACCACACAACTGTTTGCTGGAGCGCACATATTGCCATGGCGTATCCGGATCGCCCGCCTGTAACTGCAGATAAGGCATCACCAGATCAATCTCATCGGCTCCGGCCTGTAACGCCTCTTTCGTTTGTGTCAGCACCTGTTGCAAAGAATGCTTACCACAGGGAAAGTTGGTCACAGTCGCGACCTTTACCTCAGTCCAGCCTCGGCGGCTTAATTCCTGTTTGCACAGCGCGACAAACTGGGGATACACACATACGGCTGCGGGTAGCCCTAATTCCGGACGAATGCTGTCTAACAACGCAATGATGCTGGCCTCGTTATCTTGCTCGTTTAACGACGTCAGATCCATTAATCCAAGCACCTCGCGTGCGACGGCTTGCATTTTCATATTGGTTTCCTTTTAAGTGCACCCTGCTCTGTGGACAAGCTGCATCATATGAGTCGGACCTCAACGTTAGCTGCTTGCCCTACCGGACCACAGGACATTTGTCCGCACCTTTTATGAGTGTACATCGGTCAAATGTTACTGAGCAGCCCCTGTCACCTGGTCAGAAAACAGCAAACATAGCGCTTCACAGGGGTGCCAAAACGCCCGGCAAACGCGAAATTGTGGAAATTATAACTCATAACCAATAGCTATAACTGTGAACAAGTGTGTGCTATCACGCTAAACCCCTTGATATATATGAGGTAAGCCCTTTTGCTCCGTTTGATATAACTTTTAGTTATAAAAACTGGGTTTAAGTTATTTTTTCCCTGCCAGTACGCGGGATATTCTGCCACTCTAGAAAAAGCCAGAGTTGGCTTATATCAAGTTTTACGATGTTTAAGGGGCAACAGCGTGCAGTACTTACCTATCTTTACCAAGTTGGACAACAAACCCGTGCTGGTCGTCGGCGGCGGTGAAGTTGCTCTGAGAAAGATCCGCGCATTGCTGAAAGCACGCGCCGACGTAACTGTACTGGCCCCTGAATTCTGTGACGAACTCATGCAGTTGTCTGAAGAAGGCGAACTGCACCTGAAAACAGCCTACTTTAGCGCCGACGCCGTTGACAGCATGGCGCTGGTTATTGCTGCCACCGACAACGATGACGTCAACGCGCAGGTGCGCGATGCAGCGGATGCGCGCAATATTTTCGTCAATGTGGTTGATGACCAGCCAAAGTGCAGCTTTATTTTCCCGTCTATCGTCGACCGCAACCCAATTACAATTGCGATTTCCAGTGCCGGCACTGCGCCGGTATTGGCGCGCCGCTTAAGGGAAAAACTCGAAACCCTGATCCCACAGCATATTGGCCCACTGGCTGAACTGGTTGGCGGATTCAGAGACAAGGTCAAAGGCCGTTTTAAGCATTTTGCTGATCGCCGTCAATTCTGGGAGCGAGTATTCGACTCACACGTCGTCAGTAAAGTACAAAGCGGGGACACACAAGGTGCGCAACAGCAGCTGCATGACATGCTGGACGACACCGCAGAGCCACAAGGCGAAGTCTATGTCGTAGGCGCAGGCCCGGGCGATCCGGAACTACTGACGCTCAAAGCGCTGCAATTAATGCAACAAGCTGATGTTGTGGTGTATGACTACCTGGTGTCCGATGAAATTATGGAACTGGTCAGACGCGATGCCGACCTCATCTGTGTCGGTAAACGTGCCGGACACCACAGTGTTAAACAGGAAGACACCAATCAGATGTTGGTTGAGCTGGCCCAGCAAGGTAAAAAGGTATGCCGTATCAAAGGCGGTGACCCGTTCATTTATGGCCGGGGTGGCGAAGAAGTTCAGGTACTGGCTGCGGCTAACATCCGCTATCAGATCGTCCCGGGCATCACAGCTGCTGCGGGATGCAGTGCCTATGCAGGTATTCCGCTTACACATCGAGACCACGCTCAGGCGATTCAGTTTGTCACAGGACACTGTAAAAAAGAGGGCCAGGAGCTGGACTGGCAGTCGCTGGCCAAACCGAATCAAACACTGGCCATTTATATGGGGGTCATTAAGTCTCCACATATTCAGGCCCAATTACTCGCCCATGGCCGCAGTGAACACACGCCGGTGGCCATCGTCGAAAATGGCACCCGCAAATCGCAGCGTGTTGTGACCACTGAGCTTGGCCAGCTGGCAGCACAAATCGAAGCCAATAATATCCAGTCACCGGCATTACTGATCATTGGCGAGGTCGCTGCATTGCATCAGGAACTGGCCTGGTTTGGTAAAACAGAACAAATTGCAAGTTACGCTCAGCCGCTCGCTAAGATCGCCTGACGCATGAACCACTTTATTTTTAGTATTAAGTAGGACGACGACAATGGCTTTAACTCACCTTCAGCAACTTGAGGCTGAAAGTATAAAGATTATTCGCGAAGTCGCTGCTGAGTTTGAAAACCCAGTGATGCTTTACTCCATCGGTAAAGACTCATCGGTACTCCTTCACTTAGCACGTAAAGCGTTTTTTCCGGCAAAGATCCCTTTCCCTCTGCTGCATGTAGATACGGACTGGAAATTCCGCGAGATGATTGAGTTTCGAGATCGTCTGGCCAAAGAATATAACTTTGACCTGATTGTGCATAAAAACCCGGAAGGGTTAGAAATGGGCGTTGGTCCATTCACGCACGGCTCAGCCAAGCACACCGACATCATGAAAACCCAGGGCCTTAAACAGGCATTAAACAAGTACGGCTTCGATGCCGCATTTGGTGGTGCGCGCCGTGATGAAGAGAAATCGCGCGCGAAAGAACGTGTCTATTCTTTCCGCGACAAACACCATCGCTGGGACCCTAAAAATCAGCGCCCTGAGCTGTGGAATACCTACAACGGTCAGGTGAACCCGGGCGAAAGTATCCGTGTATTCCCGCTGTCAAACTGGACTGAGCTGGATATCTGGCAATACATCTACCAGGAGAACATTGAGATCGTGCCGTTGTATCTGGCAGAGAAGCGCCCTGTGGTTGAGCGTGATGGTACGTTAATCATGGTCGACGACGAACGTATGCCGCTGGCAGAAGGTGAAGTGCCTGAAATGAAGTCGGTACGCTTCCGTACACTGGGTTGCTACCCGCTGACCGGTGCAGTTGAGTCAGAAGCAAACACCCTGACCGGGATCATCGAAGAAATGTTGTTATCGACCTCTTCCGAGCGTGAAGGCCGGGTCATCGACCATGACTCATCCGGGTCAATGGAGAAGAAAAAACGTGAGGGGTATTTCTAATGTCTACCGCAAATGAAGTAAAAGAACTGGGGATTGAAACCTACTTATCACGCCAACAGGACAAAAGCCTGTTACGCATGATGACCTGCGGCAGTGTAGACGATGGTAAATCCACCCTGATCGGCCGCTTGCTGCACGACAGCCATCAAATCTATGAAGATCAGTTGGCGGCGCTACACAAAGACAATGAAAAAGTGGGTAACGCTGGTGAAGAGCTGGATCTGGCGTTGCTGGTTGATGGTTTGCAGGCAGAGCGAGAACAAGGGATCACCATTGATGTGGCGTATCGCTATTTCTCAACTGCGAAGCGCAAGTTCATCATCGCTGATACACCGGGACACGAACAGTATACCCGCAACATGGTAACGGGTGCTTCAACCAGTGATCTGGCGATTATTCTGGTGGATGCCCGCTATGGTGTACAGATCCAAACCAAACGCCACAGCTTTATCTGTGACTCACTGGGTATCAAGCAATTTGTTGTGGCCATCAACAAAATGGACATCGTTGACTTTGATGAAGCCGTGTTCGAGAAAATCAAAGCCGATTATCTGAAGTTTGCTGAGCAACTGGACGTCAATGACATCAAGTTTGTGCCAATTTCAGCCCTGAAAGGTGACAATGTTGTGACTCGCTCTGAGCACACGCCTTACTACACCGATCAGCCACTGATGGCGCTACTGGAAGACTCTCCGGCAGCTGAACCAAACAGTGCATTTGAAGCCCGCTTCCCGGTGCAGTATGTAGTACGCCCTAATCTGGACTTCCGTGGTTTTCAGGGCACGTTGACTTCTGGCGCGCTAACTGTTGGTCAGGCGGTTAAGATTTTACCTTCGGGTAAAACCAGCACCATCAAAGAACTGGTGACGTTCGACGGTAACCTAGAGCAAGCTGAAACCGGTCAGGCACTGACCATCACTTTGAATGACGAAGTGGATGTCAGTCGTGGTGATGTAATTGTCCCGGCAGACTCATCGACTAAGGCAACCAACCTGATCCAGGCCAAGCTGGTATGGATGCACGAGGCGCCTCTGGTGCTGGGCAAAACGTACAACTTCAAGCTGGGCGCGAAGAGTACAGCTGCCATCGTGAAGCAGATTGACCACACCATTGACGTCAATACTCTGGAGCATGGCAAGGCTGACAGCCTGCAACTAAACGAAATTGCAATCGTTACACTTGAGCTGACGGAAACCATTGCTGCCGATGTGTATCGTGATAACCACGAAACGGGTGCCTTTATCCTGATTGACCGTCTGAGCAACCTGACCGTAGGCGCAGGCATGATCGATGCCATTCTGGATGAGCAAGTCAGTGAGAAGCAACAGTTCAGCGAATTTGAGCTGGAGCTGAATGCCCTGGTTCGCAAGCACTTCCCACACTGGCAAGCGCTTGATTTAAGCAAGCTGAAGTAACGGCTGTATGCCTGTTAACGGGAGTTATCTATGCTGCTAGAGCAGATCATCTTAACAGGCATCATGCTCGTGCTGGTCGCGTGTCTTTTTGGCACGCGGCTCAACCCGGCCTGGTTATTTGTAGGCGCAATCAGCAGCGCTTACCTGGCCGGGCTCATCGATCTGGAAACCATGCTGGTCAATTATGCGAACCCGTCGCTGATCACCCTGGTTTTGCTGGTTCTGGTATCTATCGCCATCGAAAAAACCACCCTGGTACAATACCTGGCGCGTTCACTGGCCAACGGCTCGCTGGCACGCTCGGTAATGAAACTGGGATTATCCACGGCCTTTTTATCGTCTTTTACCAACAACACCGCCGTGGTGGCGTCTTTGATCAGTACCATCAAAGACAGTAAAACCCATTCTCCATCTAAGCTATTATTGCCACTGTCCTATACCGCTATCCTGGGGGGGACGCTGACCCTGATCGGCACCTCAACCAATTTAATCGTTAATGGTTTCGCCATTGAGGCCGGTATGGCACCTTTGGGCTTTTTTGACTTTACGCTGGTCGGTATTGGCGCGCTGGGTGTGGGCCTGGTTACCATCATTTTATTACTGAAGTTTTTGCCCGATCACGGCCGTAAAGAAGAAGAAGTTGTGCCTTTTTACCTGGAAGGCAAAGTCACCGCGGGCTCTAAACTGATTGGCCGGACAGTTGAAGAAAACGGCCTGCGTGATCTGCGGGACTTATTCCTCGCTGAGATCATCCGCGGCGAGCGCCGTATTTGTGCGGTCACACCACAACAGGAAATACAACAGGGTGATGTACTGCTGTTTGTTGGCGACATCAAGTCCGTACCTTTATTGCGCCGCTTCGATGGCTTGCAGGTGGTGCATGACAAACATGAAAAAGATGCCGAACACCTGGTGGAAGTCGTGATCAGCCAGTCGTCTAAGTTTCTAGGCAAAACACTCAAAGAGATCCGCTTTCGCGAACAGTTTCATGCCGCGGTGATTGCCATTCGTCGTGGTCACGACCGTCTGCCCGGTGGCCTGGGCCAGGTCAAACTACAAGCAGGAGATTCTTTGATCCTCGCCCCTGGCGGAGATTTTTATCAGCTGCCGGATCTAAAACGCGAATTTGTTTATATCTCTGGTCTGGATCTGCAAACCCATTTAACGCAGCCACAATCGAATAAAGTGATGGCTGCCTTTGTTGCCGTGCTCGGCCTGGGTATCTTCGATGTTGTGCCTTTAGTCAAAGGCCTGATGGTTTTATTACTTGGCCTGGTGCTGTTTGGCTCCATCAAAGTCAGCGAAATGAAACGTCGTTTTCCTATTGAATTGCTTGCCATTGTCGGCAGTGCGATTGGTCTGGCGAAGCTGATGATAGACACCGGCTTAGCCGGGCAGATTTCCGATGCGCTGTTTTATGTCCTGGGCGACTTTGGTCCGTATGGTGCTTTTATCGCCATTTTTGTGATGACGGTAGTGTTCACTGAATTGATCACCAACAATGCAGCCGCTGCGTTGTCATTTCCCGTGGCATACGCACTGGCGATTGGTTTTGGTGTGAACCCGCTGCCATTTGTGATGGCAGTCGCCTTTGGCGCATCGGCCAGTTTTATTTCCCCTTTTGGCTATCAGACTAATCTGATGGTATACAGTGCAGGCAATTACCGGATCAAAGACTATGTGACCGTCGGCCTGCCGCTTTCAATCATTTACTCGATCACTGTGCTGACGCTGATCCCGTTAGTTTTCCCGTTTTAGTGGATAGGAATTATGGATACGAATATTGTCTGGCATAACTATGCCGTGAATAAAACACATCGCAGCGAACAAAAAGGCCACCGTCCGGTTATTTTGTGGTTTACTGGCTATTCTGGCTCGGGTAAAAGCACCGTGGCCAACGCACTGGAGAGTGCCCTGCAGCAACTGGGTGCCCACACTTATTTACTCGATGGTGACAATGTGCGTCATGGTCTGTGTAAAGACCTCGGATTCAGCGACGAAGATAGAGTCGAAAACATTCGTCGTGTGGGTGAATTGAGTAAACTCATGGTCGATGCCGGCCTGATCGTCCTCACCGCCTTTATCTCACCCTTCCAGGCTGAGCGTGACATGGTTCGTGAGCTGGTTGAAGACGCCGAGTTTATTGAAGTGTATCTGGATACACCGCTGGAGGTGTGTGAACAACGCGATCCAAAAGGGTTATATAAAAAAGCCCGTGCCGGTGAGATCAAACACTTTACTGGCATAGACTCTGACTATGAGCCACCAACAAACCCGGAGATCCGCATTAATACCGGTGAAAATAGTCTGGACCAATCGGTGCAACAGCTGGTAGCGTATCTACAACAGCGCGAGATAATCCATCTGTAGTACCAAGGAAAAACCATGAACGACACCGACTTACTCGAGGAAATAGTGAATCTGGCACGACGCGCCGGAGACAAGATCCTCACCATCTATGCCAAAGACTTTAACGTTGAGTATAAAGACGACAAAAGCCCGGTGACCGACGCCGACTTAGCCGCTAATGACGTGATCACAGCGGGCCTGAAAGCCCTTACCCCGGATTTACCGATCCTCAGTGAGGAAAGCGCAGAGATCAGCTGGCAGGAACGCCAGACCTGGCAACGTTACTGGCTGGTCGACCCCATCGACGGCACTAAGGAGTTTATTAAGAAAAACGGTGAGTTCACGGTCAACATCGCTTTAATTGAAAATGGCGAACCCGTCATGGGCGTGGTCCATGCACCGGCACTGAACGTGAGTTACTTCGCCGCCAACAGCATCGGCGCTTTTAAAGAGTGTGACGAAGCACGCATTGAGCTGAAAGTCACCCGTAAAGCCAACCAGGGCACCATCCAGGTGGTTGGCTCACGCTCTCACCCATCGCCTGATTTAGCTGAGTATCTCACACAGTTTGACGATGTGAACATGGTGCCAAAAGGCAGTTCATTAAAACTGTGTCTGGTCGCTGAAAGTGCTGCTGATGTCTACCCGCGTTTAGGCCCAACCAGTGAGTGGGATACCGGTGCAGGACACGCAGTAGCGAAGATCGCTGGTGCAACCGTGACCCAGCTGGATGGCAGCCCACTGCTATACAATCAAAAAGAGTCCTATCTGAATCCCTATTTTGTGGTTTCACGACTCAACTAATCTCTGGGCCTTATCCAGCCGGGTAAGGCTTCTCTCTTATGTCCGTCACCATAAGGAAATACCATGTCACACACTACGATCAATTTTGCCGAAAAGCTGGCACTATTTTCAGAGCACTGGACTCCTAAAGTCATTGCTGAAATGAACGACTATCAGTTCAAACTGGTGAAACTTCAGGGGGAATTTGTCTGGCACGATCACCCCGACACCGACGAAGTGTTCATCGTGCTTTCCGGCGAGATGCAGATTGCCTTTCGGGACCGCACTGAGCATCTGAAAGAAGGTGATATGCTGGTTGTGCCCAAGGGCGCAGAGCACAAACCCTATGCCGAGCAAGAGTGTCAGGTATTGATTGTCGAACCCAAAGGAGTCGTCAACACCGGAGATGCCGACAGCTCACTCACCGCACAAAACGATGTCTGGATCTAACTCACAGATGTAAAGCGGACGAACCGAATAAAGAAACAGGCTTAGCACACTAGTTTGGCTTTTTATTAAGCAATTGAATCAGATATGTGCGACTTTTTCCTCTTTTGCTAGTGACAAGCCTGTTAAAAATTTTTATACTGCCAGCGCTTTTTAGGTCTCTGCTAAAAAGTACGCTCAATTTATTGAGCACTACAATTTGAAAGTGTCCCTATAGCTCAGTTGGGCGAAACAAGACCGAAGCACCGCTTCGCAGCTTGTTGAGGTGGAGGCAGGACGCCGACAGGACCTCGCTTCATGGATGAATTTATTGAGCACTACAATTTGAAAATGGCCCTATAGCTCAGTTGGGCGAAACAAGACCGAAGCATCGCTTCGCAGCTTGTTGAGGTGGAGGCAGGACGCCGACAGGACCTCGCTTCATGGATGAATTTATTGAGCACTACAATTTGAAAATGGCCCTATAGCTCAGTTGGGCGAAACAAGACCGAAGCATCGCTTCGCAGCTTGTTGAGGTGGAGGCAGGACGCCGACAGGACCTCGCTTCATGGATGAATTTATTGAGCACTACAATTTGAAAATGGCCCTATAGCTCAGTTGGGCGAAACAAGACCGAAGCATCGCTTCGCAGCTTGTTGAGGTGGAGGCAGGACGCCGACAGGACCTCGCTTCATGGATGAATTTATTGAGCACTACAATTTGAAAATGGCCCTATAGCTCAGTTGGGCGAAACAAGACCGAAGCATCGCTTCGCAGCTTGTTGAGGTGGAGGCAGGACGCCGACAGGACCTCGCTTCATGGATGAATTTATTGAGCACTACAATTTGAAAATGGCCCTATAGCTCAGTTGGGCGAAACAAGACCGAAGCATCGCTTCGCAGCTTGTTGAGGTGGAGGCAGGACGCCGACAGGACCTCGCTTCATGGATGAATTTATTGAGCACTACAATTTGAAAATGGCCCTATAGCTCAGTTGGGCGAAACAAGACCGAAGCATCGCTTCGCAGCTTGTTGAGGTGGAGGCAGGACGCCGACAGGACCTCGCTTCATGGATGAATTTATTGAGCACTACAATTTGAAAATGGCCCTATAGCTCAGTTGGGCGAAACAAGACCGAAGCATCGCTTCGCAGCTTGTTGAGGTGGAGGCAGGACGCCGACAGGACCTCGCTTCATGGATGAATTTATTGAGCACTACAATTTGAAAATGGCCCTATAGCTCAGTTGGGCGAAACAAGACCGAAGCATCGCTTCGCAGCTTGTTGAGGTGGAGGCAGGACGCCGACAGGACCTCGCTTCATGGATGAATTTATTGAGCACTACAATTTGAAAATGGCCCTATAGCTCAGTTGGGCGAAACAAGACCGAAGCATCGCTTCGCAGCTTGTTGAGGTGGAGGCAGGACGCCGACAGGACCTCGCTTCATGGATGAATTTATTGAGCACTACAATTTGAAAATGGCCCTATAGCTCAGTTGGTTAGAGCACCCGACTCATAATCGGTAGGTCCCTGGTTCAAGTCCAGGTGGGGCCACCATTTTTCCTCCGAGATTGTACTTCGTAATAAACTTCAATCTTTTTTGATACTCAAATAATTTACCTTACAACCAAAAACCATAGCGCCCCAATCTGGTTCCAAGTATGCTAATACCATTGCATACCAAAGGACTTTAATCATGCCTAATCAAATGTTTACCGATGTCGAACTGCGTATCATGTCAATTCACGTTAAATCGTTGGGCCTGGTGGAAAAGCTACTCAGCGAGCGCAAGTTTGAGATCAAAGTGTTCAGTGCAGTAAGCGACGGGGTCGCGGATCATGCATTTAATATGGAACTCAATGTGATGCCAGTCAGTGAAGGTGGCACCATCAGCTTTGGCCCTGCTGGTTACACGATTTATCGTAATCGGGCCGGTCAGATACCCCGTTTTCTGGATGCGCATATTGCCGTATTGGAAGATGACAGTGACATCCGCAGTACAGCTAAGCTCATGGCAAAAGTCAGAAAAACCACGGCATTTGGCGAGCTCACTCGCACCGTAGCAGCTGCGGCAGCCAATCCCTTGTTTGCTGTTGGGATGAATGTCGCGGAAAGCCTGATGGATATTTCTATTGATGTATTAAAAGAGAATCAGGATGACCTGTGGTTGCGTCGCTTTTTCAGCTTTAATTACAATATCGAAGGCTATGAGGGCGTCGCCGAGTTTGAGTCAGACGAAGTGCAGATCACACTGCAACTCTTTACCGGGTAACACCCTTCACTATCAGGCCTTTACAGCAATCACCGTACCCTGAGTGAGTGGCTCCAGTTTAGCCGCTGGCAACGAAAACACCGCGTGTGGTGTGCCAGCCGCAGCCCATATCGTCTCGTATTGCAGCAAGTCCTCGTCAATATAAGTAATTGGGTTGCTCAGGTGTCCGATGGGGGGAATACCGCCAATGGCAAACCCGGTTACCTCACGGGTAAATTCAGCGTCGGCTTTTACCAGCTTTTCTCCCAGATGTTTTGCCACTATCTTTTCTTTTACCCGGTTGCTGCCACTGACTAATAGCAACACCGGTTTTCCGCTTTCTTTACCTTTAAAAATCAGTGATTTTACAATTTGTCCCAGTTCACACCCTATGGTGTGTGCCGACTCTTCCGCCGTGCGCGTACTGCCGGGCAATTCCAGTACCCTGAATTCGCATCCCGCAGATTTTATCGCATCCTGAACCCGTTGAGCACTTTTACTCAATGTCTCTGTATCTTGGCTGATCATATTCACTCCTTTAGTTATTTTTTGCCAACAACTTCACCTTAACCAATAAACAGCACGTCGGCCAAATAGATAAGCTTTAGATCCATTGAAAATCTATCATCTGCCTGCTCAGATCTAAAAAGCAGTATAAAAATGAGGATCCTGGTAGCAAATTGCCCGTTTCAACTACACTTAAAGTCAGGACAGTGGCGATAGCTGTGCCGCTTTAGATTAAGCCAGGCACATTAAAATGCAATTGTACTCGCTACGACAAATACACTAAGTGAGACGTTCAGGTGACAAAACTGTACTCCATAGATCTCAAGTTCTGGTTAACGCTCGGTGCCTTTGTATTTGCAGCATTATTGGCCGCAGGGTTAGTACAACTGCATCATCACACGCAGAAAGAGAGCCTGCTGTCACTTAGCGAGGCCACAATCAGAAAAGATTTATCAATTCTAAACTTAACATTACATCACCATTTTGCGGAAGACGAACACACAGAAGTACAGCGTACCTTAAGCGCGTTTTCTCATGACCAGGGGTATAAATATCTGGCCCTGCTCAATACGCAGAGTGACGTCCTATATAGTAGTGGTTCAATTCAGCCACCGCCGCCCGGCAAAACTAATCTTAGACAAGGCGAAGTAGTCGAGCAAAATGCGCAGACCCCGCCTTATTTCAGCATTCACTATACAAAAGAGCAGTACCTATTCAGAGCTTACGTTAGATACCAAAAAGACATCGGGACACAACACACAAATACGTTACCTGCAATTATCTATGCTGAATATTCTATTGAGCCGCACGCAACACGGCTGCTCCATTATAGTCACATTAAAATCGCTGCCATTCTGGCTATTGCGCTGATGCTCACGGTCATGGTGTTGTACTTTACGCGGCTCTTTATCCATCGCCCGGTTACGCAACTAATGCTGCTCAGTGAACATGTCAGCCGCTTTGATTTTAGTGATAAGCTGGAAACGAAAGGAACCGGCGAATTTAAACGCCTTGCCGACAATTTAAACAAGATGGCACGTAGCCTGCAGAATGGTTGGAAACAAACGCAGCAGGCCGAAGCACAGGCCAAACGTAAACATGAAATACTAGAAGGTATCTTTGCTGCGCTACCGGACTTGTTCTTCGTGGTTGACAGAGACGGGACAATTTTGGAGTATCACTGCGGTCAAAAAAGTGACCTGTTTGTCACAGATAGTGAGTTCATGGGAAGAACCATGCAGGATGTGCTTCCTAGCCAGACAGCACGTTCATTTAACCGTGCCATACATGCCATTGACAAGCCAGGTCAGCTTACTCAAATTGAATACGCACTACCGTTCGACGATGGCAATCGACATTTTGAAGCCCGACTGAGTGCACTACCAGGTTCAGATTACCTCGTCGTCGCAGTAAGAAATATCACCGATAAAAAGCGTCAGGAAGAAATCATTCTTCACCACGCCTTTTACGACACACTGACAGACTTACCCAATCGTTTTTTGGTTCTCGATCGTCTCCAGCAACTGATCCACGATGCCAGGCGGGACAAATCACTGGTTGGCGTTGGCTTTATTGACCTGGATGACTTCAAAAAAGTCAATGACTCGATGGGACATGAAGTCGGTGATAAGGTCCTGATCCACTCAGCACAGCGACTCAAATCAACACTGCGAGAAAAAGACACCGTGGCCCGTTTAGGTGGCGATGAGTTCATCATTTTGCTGGGCGATCTAAAAACCAGTGCAGATATCCATCCTATTGCAACCAAGCTGGTTAAACTCTTTCATGCCCCATTTGACATTGACGGTCGCGCTTTTAATATCTCGCTGAGTCTGGGGATCGCGATTTTCCCTCAAGATGCAGACACCCCTAACGACCTGCTGCGTAAAGCTGATTCAGCCATGTATAATGCAAAGCAACAAGGTCGCAATACCTATTGCTTGTTTACCGAAAGTATGAGTAATACGCTACAGCGACGGCTGATGCTTGAAGAAAGCATGCAAGGCGCGCTAGAACGTGGGGAATTTGAAGTCTACTACCAGCCCCAGCTTGACCTTCAGGCACGCAAAGTCGTCGGCGCTGAAGCATTATTACGCTGGCACAGTGAAACCCTGGGACCAATCTCACCTGCTGAGTTTATTCCATTGGCGGAGCAAACCGGCTTTATTATTGATTTGGGTAAATTTGTTTTAAACTCAGCAGCCAGTACGTTACAGCAGATACATACGCAGTTTAATGCGTCATTGCGTCTAGCGGTCAACTTATCACCCCGCCAGTTTAACGATCCGGAATTACTCAGCCATGTGGAACACCTGATAGCCCACTGTGCCTTACAACCCGGCACCCTGGAACTGGAGATCACCGAAGGCTTGCTGTTAAGCGGCGACAGTACCATTAAAGCCACCCTTAACACGCTTCAAAAAATGGGGGTTTTGATCTCAATGGATGACTTTGGTACCGGCTATTCTTCGTTAAACTATCTGCGCCAATACCCATTTGATGTATTAAAAATTGACCAGAGCTTCATCGCAGATATGCATGCTGGCAATGAATCAGCATATCTGGTGAAAAATATCATTACCATGGCGCATGGCCTGGGGCTCAAAGTGATTGCAGAGGGCATAGAAGATCACGAGCAGCTAAGCCGCCTGGTGGAATTTAAGTGTAACATTGGACAGGGCTATCTGATCGGCCAGCCAATGCCTGAAGCGGCATTTCAGGATTGGCTTGAACACAACTTTACCCGTCCTGAGAATATAATGAATAAATCCCTGTCGATACAAGACTATTAAAAAGAATATGTTAGTATTGCATGGCAGTGTAAGGATTTAGAACATGAATATAGAACAACTGGTAAGTAAAGCTAAGCAAGTTTGTGACAATCGGGGGGCACGTTTTACCCCTATCCGAGAGAAAGTTTTTCGCTTACTCGCTGCCAAACAAGGCGGCGTGGGCGCCTATGACCTGTTGGAAGAGCTCAAGCTGACCGAATCCGGGGCTAAGCCAGCAACTGTGTATCGCGCATTAGATTTTCTCTCAGAATTAGGGTTTATCCATAAGATTGAAAGCACGAATGCATTTATGTTGTGCCATCACTTTGATTGTATTCACCCTGTGCAATTATTGATCTGCGATTCCTGTGGTCACGTACAAGAGCTGCATTCCAATTCCATTTCGCATGAACTGAATAACCTGGCTGCCGAGCATGGCTTTCTAGTTAAAGCACAAACGATTGAAGCACACGGGCGTTGTGGAAAATGTAATGAGTAGTGCAGCATAGTAAAAAGCCCACTACACTTAATTCAGCGTCCGTTACAATGTAGGAACCTAGGGAAGAAGCATATGAATGTAGAATTCATCAACCCTTTTTTATCGTCTCTGATGAATGTACTGGCCACCATGGCACAAACAGAACTAACGCCTGGTAAGCCTAAGATTAAAAAAGATGAGGTGGCACGCGGCGATGTGTCCGGGTTGATTGGCATGGTGGGCCCGCAGACCAAAGGCTCCTTTTCTATCAGCTTTGATGAAGGTCTGGCTCTGACCATTATGGAAAGAATGCTGGGTGAGCGCCCGGAAAAGATTAATGAAGAAGTCACTGATATGGTTGGCGAAATCACCAACATGGTCACAGGTGGCGCAAAAAATTTACTGGGCGAGAAAGGCTATGAGTTTGATATGGCCACCCCCATCGTGGTGTCCGGGCCTGGCCACACCATCACCCACAAGTGTGAAGGTCCAAAGATCATCATGCCATTCACGTCAGATGACGGTAACGCCAATATAGAGGTGAGTTTCGATAAGCTATGAGCTGGCATCAAACACACATCACACTCAGGCCGCGTCAACGCGGCTTTCATTTGATTGATGACGAGGTCCTGACCCAACTACCGCAGCTGGGTTACTACAAAGTAGGCTTGTTGCATTTGTTTATACAGCATACGTCTGCCAGTCTCACCATCAATGAAAATGCCGACCCCACCGTACGTATGGATATGGAAAGTCACTTCAACCACTTTGTGCCCGAACGGCAAAGTTACTATCGCCATGATTACGAAGGGGACGATGACATGCCGGCTCACATTAAGTCGAGTACACTGGGTTGTGAGGTCACAATCCCGGTTAGTCAGGGACGCCTGCAATTAGGCACCTGGCAGGGGATCTATCTCGGGGAACACAGAGATCATGCAGGTAGCCGTGCTATCGTCGCGACCTTGCACGGCCAGTTATTGGAATAGACAGTCCGCTCAGTCTGCCTCAGCAAGGTAATCATAGCTTACCCGCGGAGTGATATTGCATAGCAATTCATAGGGGATAGTACCTGCGCACACTGCCACTTCTTCAACAGGCAGCGCAGGGCCCCACATTTCAACCTCGTCACCAACGCTAATGTCATCCGGGTTACAGCCTATGTCCACCGTGATCATATCCATAGAGACAGCACCAACAATGCCATAGCGCTTACCTCTTATGACTACGGGTGTCCCATCCCTCGCATTACGCGGATAGCCATCCCCATAACCCATAGCCACAATAGCCAACTGAGTTTGTTGGTCACTTTGCCAGCGGCCACCGTACCCAACCTTTTCTCCGGCTGCCAATGATTTGATGGCAATCACCCGAGTTTTCAGGCGCATCACAGGCTTCAGGCCATGCTCAGTGCCAACCTGGTCCAGCATAGGTGACACCCCATACATCATCAAACCGGGCCGGATCCAGTCGCCATGTGACTGTGGCCAGCCTATTACACCTGCTGAATTGGCCAGACATTTAGCTTCGGGTTTACTCTTTACCAGACGCTCAAACGCGGTAATCTGAACCTGTGTTTGTGTGCTGTGAACATCATCCGCACAGGAGAAATGTGTCATCAGCTTAATCTTGGGATCAACGTTGTTGCAGGCTTTGAGGCGCTGATAAAATGCCTCAAACTGCACGGGCTCAACGCCCAGGCGGTGCATCCCTGTGTCTACTTTGAGCCAAACCGATAAACGCGCGTCCAGTTGACTGGTCTCAATGGCCCGCAGCTGGTTTTCATCATGAATAATGGTTTCAAAGTTATTGGCGATAAGAATAGGCAAATCGGCACGGTTGAAGAAGCCTTCAAGTAACACGATTGGTTTAGTCAGGCCACCGGCACGCAAAGCCAGCGCTTCATCAATACGTGCGACCGCAAAGGCATCTGCATCATTGAGGTGCTGTGCAATTTTAACCAGACCATGGCCATAGGCATTGGCCTTAAGCACAGCCATAACCCGTGTACCAGGTGCCAGTACCTTAATCTGTTTTAAATTATAGCTTAAAGCCGTGAGGTTAATTTCGGCGGTTGCCAGGCGCATACATACTCCTAATTCGGGCTGCCGATTTAGTCACAAAGGACGAATACTTTAGTATTCGTCATCCACAGCCGGACCGGCATAATTATCGAACCGAGAGAATTGCCCCTGGAAGGTTAACCTAACCTTACCAATCGGACCATTACGCTGTTTACCGATAATAATTTCTGCAACGCCTTTATCCGGGCTGTCATCGTTATATACCTCATCCCGGTAGATAAACATGATTAAGTCGGCATCCTGCTCGATGGAGCCTGATTCACGTAAGTCTGAGTTTACCGGGCGTTTATCTGCCCGCTGCTCCAGCGTACGGTTAAGCTGAGACAGGGCAATCACCGGGCACTGAAGTTCTTTGGCCAACGCCTTCAGTGAACGAGAAATTTCGGCGATTTCTAAGGTCCGGTTATCCGATAAACTGGGGACTCGCATTAACTGCAAGTAGTCGACCATGATCATGCTGATCCCGCCATGGTCGCGCGCGATCCGTCGGGCCCGGGAGCGTACATCGGTCGGCGTCAGACCGGAGGCATCATCGATGTACATTTGACCCTTTTCCATTAGCAAGCCCATTGTTGATGACAGGCGTGCCCAATCATCATCATCCAGCTGACCCGTCCTGACCTTAGTCTGGTTAATCCGTCCCAGCGAGGCCAGCATCCTCATCATGATCTGTTCTGAAGGCATCTCCAGTGAGTAAATAAGCACTGGCTTATCCTGCGTCATAGCAGCGTGTTCAGCCAGGTTCATCGCAAAGGTGGTTTTACCCATCGACGGACGTGCCGCGACTATGATCAGGTCTGACGGTTGCAGGCCTGCGGTCATCTGGTCAAGATCAGAGTAGCCCGTGCTCACCCCGGTTACACCATCCTGCGGTGACTGGTAAAGCTCTTCGATCTTATCCACGGTTTTTTCCAGAATACTGTGAATACTCTGCGGGCCCTCGGTACTCTTAGTGCGTTGCTCAGCGATTTTGAATACTTTACTTTCCGCCAGATCCAGTAGTTCGTGGCTGTCGCGTCCTTCCGGGTTGAAACCCGCCTCAGCAATTTCATTGGCAACCGTGATCATCTCACGGACCACCGCTCGCTCTCGCACTATGCTGGCATAAGCATCGATATTAGCGGCACTGGGAGTATTTTTTGCAATCTCAGCCAGATACGCAAAGCCACCCACAGTTTCTAACTGGTTATTCTTCTCGAGGTTTTCTGAAATAGTGATAAGGTCAATTGGCTGACTGACTTCAACCAGCTTAGTCATTGCCTCAAATATCAACTTATGGGTGCGGGTATAAAAGTCCTGTGCCACGACCAGCTCTGCCACCCTATCAAACGCCTGATTATCAAGCATAAGTCCACCAAGTACAGACTGTTCAGCCTCGATGGAGTGGGGAGGGACTTTTAGGGTATCGACTTGTTGATCAGGTTTCGCCATATCACTACAAACACTAAGGGAAAGACCTGTTATTGTATACGCAATTGGGGTGGAAATGAATCTTGATTATCGCTCTAATGTGGGCCACAGGAGACGCATTGCGCGCCCCCATCGCTGCATTACAGTTTCTTTAATGCAATGCGTCCGCTGACAGTATCGATTTCCACATCCACATCCCCCTCTTTGACCACAAATTCAAGTTCCCGGGATGGGCCATATTTGGCTTTCTTCTCTTTGTCTGTTGAAAGCTCATTGATGATCCGTCCACCTGCATGGGCATCAATGTCAAAGCGTGCAGACAGCTCCGCCGGGAAGTAAAAGTCAACATCTCCACTAACCGACTCAAAGCGAATATTCGCGCTTTTTTCGAGCGCTCTCAAACGCACGCTGATTTCACCATTCACAGTGCTCATGCGTAAGTCTTTCAGACTGGCAATATCAAAATCGACTTCTCCATTGACGTTTTCAACGCGAATGTCAGTGGCCTGAGTCACACTATCAATACCGCCATTGACCGCATTGAAACGCAGCTTGCCATTTGATGCCATATCTTCGATATCACCATTGACCGTTTCATAACGAATATTGCCAGATAATTTTTTGCCTTCAATGTCGCCATTTACGGTTTCCAGTTCAACCTTGCCGCTGAGCTCATTGGCCTCAATGTCCCCGTTGACTGTGGTTACGGCCACACCAGCCTCAAAATGACTGACATCCACGTCAACACTCACCCCTTCAAAGTTAAGCTCGCTTTGCCTTGGCATATAAATGGTCAGCCGAGAACCATCTCGCTGATTGTTCCAGCTCTTACTACGACGTGGCATTTTAACGATAAACTCAGTCACATTGCCCTGCGTTTCCAACGTATAACCTTCGGCCAGTTCGTCCAGTTCACCACTGACCTGAAAGCTTGGCTTATCCCATGATTTAATTGTCACTTTACCACGCTGGCTTTCAATAACGACTTTGCCATCCAGCGGTATTTCTATCTGTTCGTCAATCTTGTCACCCGCCAGGGCAAACAGCGGCAGCGTAGCCAGTCCAAAAATGATTGCTTTCATGCTTCTCTCCTAAATCTGTTGCCACTGGGGCTGATGTACCTTAGTGATTAAATCTAACTGCTGCTGGTAAACCTGTGCCAGCATCTTGAGCAGGGCTGCGTTGTCCGGATCTTTCATCAGTGCCAGCTTAATCGCCTGCTCTGCTTCCTCCAGTTCCTGCAGTGGTCCTTGCCAGTCTTTCGTCAAAGCGGGTTGCGCCTCATACTGAACCAATAATGTCTGTTTCTTCTGCTCAAAAAAAGCGCTCATATGAGTCATGGTATCTTGCCTGGGCTGCGTCATAATGACCTGCCAGCTCAATAAACCAGCCGATACACAGGCAGCGACCCCCGCCAATTTTATCCAGGGACTGCGTGATGGAACCTCTGTGCTGGATACATTGATAGCTTTTTCAATACCCTGCCACAAATCTCTTTGTGGTTCAGGCAGCTGGTCCTGATCTTGCTGCCGCGGCAGCTGTTGTTTCAGAAACTGCTCAAATGTTGGTTTACTCATTGTCATACCACTCCTGTAGCAATTTCCTGGCCCGGTGAAACTGCGATTTACTTGAGCCCACCGCCATATTCAACATATTGGCGACTTCTTCATGGCGGTACCCTTCTACCGCGTGCAAAACAAACACCAGTCGCGCTCGCTCCGGCAATCGTAGGATCAGTTTGTCGAGCCCATTGAGCGATTGGCATTGCATTATCTCGGCGTGTTCCATCCCACTGTCTTCGAGGCTAACCACTTTTTGCAGCCAGTTTTTTTGTTTACGTAAATAACTGATCGCGACATTCGATGTGACACTATGCAGCCAGGTAGTGAACTTTGACTGGCCCTGAAACTGGGCAATTTTGTGCCAAAGCTGCACAAACACCTCCTGTGTCGCATCTTCCGCATGGGCCTGATCAGCAAGCAAACGTAAACACAGTCCATACACCCTGCGATAACACTGCTGATAGAGCTGTTCAAACGCAGCTTGCTCGCCTTGCTGAGCGCGCTGCACTAACAGCTCAATCGTATCTGGGTTAAATGCCTCTTTGGCATTGATTATCATAGAGTATTCCTTCGCTTGCGAGTCATCATCGTGACATATCAGGTGCCATAAAGAAAGTAACCCAATGGTGCGATGTTTGGAGGATAAGACGCGCGTGGGACAATAAAAGGTTTAAACAGGCGAGAAAAATTTTTCTAAACAATTGTCAGGCAGGTTAATCTTCCTCTTCATCGGGTGTCTGGTACTCGTCACCAGACTCAAAACGCCACCCCATAAACTCCAGTTTTGCCGGCGTGATCACGCCACCATTGCCAAGATTGAAGTTTTTCAGCGCTTCATCAAAGTGCACACCACTGCCGCCCGTCGCATCTATGGTTGCACCACGAATGGTGCCATAAAACTGGCCACTGCCGCGCATAGCAATGCTGGTCACCGGCGCATATATGACAGCGTACATTGAACTGGCCCCTCGCATTGTGATGCCATTCTGGCCTGAGTAGGATGAGAAGATGCTCAGGCTTGGAAAACCACTGTCAGTCAACCCTTCCTGCTCTGTCAGCACTACTCCGCTCGCACCAAAATCCACTTTTCCGGTGACAAAAATGGCCAGGCTGCTGCCCGCTTTGATAGTGATACTGGTGTGGCCCGTCATTTTGAGATCCCCATCAACCAGCCAGATCACGTCTCCGCCTTCTATGGTAATGGTGCCATCACTGGTGAGCTTCATGTTTTTCATGCCAAAGACATACTCGCTGGTATTACTCTGGCCATGATTTTGCGTCAGATGCTGGAACAAATAGATGTCGGCAGGACTCGAGGACCAGGTACCGCTGCCACCCCGTATATAACGGCCTTCACTGGGCGTGAAGACATAGTCGGTCTGCGCACCAACCGTAAAATCCGCGTAGTTATTATTGCTGTCGATCACTGAAGGCATATTGAGCGGTAAAGCCAGCGGGTCACATTCTTTGTCAGGGTCATTAGGGTCATAATCTGGCGAGCTTGGATCATAAACACGCACCGCTTCAACCTCAGGGTTCACGTTAAAACGATCAGCGGAGTAATGCAGCCCGTCCTGAACATGACTACTCTGGAAACTCCCCGTTCCCCCATACATGATATCTAGCTCAGCCTGATTTTGATTGAGGATCTCAGCGCCCCACTTCATGCTCACATCACCGTTTGCGCGCAGTATCCCGGTTATCTGACCGCCATTGTGTTTAACAAACCCCTGAGTGAGCACATCTCCGTCAACCCGCACCCCGCTGCCCGCAGAAATGTCGATCCCGGTATTCGATTGCACAGTGCCAACGACAGGTGAAGACCCTTTGAGATACAAGATGCCCGATGCTTTTACATCACCCATAATGGGTGAATGACCATTCAGTACCACATCGGCATCACCAATCACAGTATTCACATCACCATTGCTGGTGCGCGTATCTTCATAACTGCCCACAGTGGAGTCATAGCTGTCAACCAGACCACTACCAGCCAGATTAACCCCTTTGCATCCGGTTACCGCATTTTGAAACACTGAGCTGCGTTCGGCTGGCGTGTATTTAAAGTAAGAAACCATTCGCGCATGCGCCTGATCGTCATAACGCTGACCCAGGCTGGCAATCGACACTTCGTCTCCATTGACTGACAACTGTGCGTCATAGCTTGTCCCGTCGAGTTCGCCAGTGCCCAGCCCCGCACCTATCTGCTGTACTGCTTGCTCAAGTGTCAGATTGGCGTTATTGGTGATGGCGGCTTTAAGTGCCTGACCCCGCTCTATAACCCCTTTTTCGGCCAGGAGACGGGCATTGAGGTCTTTTTGATAGTTACCACTCAGGCGCTCTTGTACCAGGGTATCTTTAAATGCAGCAAACACAACCACGCTGGCCACTGAACTCAGTAGCATAACTTTAATCAGGGTAAATCCACGTTGTCGTATACTCTGCATCATCATAGTGTCACCAGTTGGCTGTCGCGAGCACTTGCTGGCTCGCGGCTACGTCTATTTGGATCCCCGCTGCATACTGCACAGGAATGCCCACTGGCGTTACCGTGATCGACGTGATCAAGCCATTGACGGAAAAGCTCAAGGCGTTGACGCCGCGTAATAAACGTTGGGCAGGCAAGTTATCCGAGCTGATATCACACAGCAAGTAACCGTCAAGCAAAGAAAAAGTTTCTGTATAAGTGACCGCAGGTACACTGCCATCACAGGCCGGCGTGTTGGCGACCTGAGTAACTTCTAATGCGCTACCATTGAGTCTGACCTGGGGCGTAGAAGCCGTTTGTTTGATACTTCGGGTCATAAGCTGACTGGTGTAGCGGATCACTTCCTGCGCTTGTGCCAATTCCTGATTAACAGCAATGGTGCTGCGAATGGTCGAATAGGCGACTGCAATACCACCGAGCATAAACAACCCTATCGATAATGCTATCAAAAGCTCCAACAGGGTAAATCCGCGGCAGTTCATCAAGCGACTCATAAGCAAACATTAACAAAGCTGGCATGTAGGGAAATTTGATCCACCCCCGTATCTGTCATACGTTCGTCATGCCAGCTGACAGACACACTCATATCAAGGTTAAACGTGTCGGGTAGCGTCAGAGTGAAACGCGGATCATTTGGGTACAATCCCGCCGCGGTAGGATTCGTACCAGGATTCAGGCTGGTATTGACACTTTGGTAGTGACAAATATCTGGCCAGATCCGTTCTATTGCATTCTGGCCGTGGATCAGCGCAATGGTGTAGTTAAAGCTATTCTGTGCAAACTGCATGGCTTTTATCTGCGCCGCGGCAAGCCCCAGCAAGGCAATGGCCGCGATGACCATAGACACCATGACTTCCAGCAATGAAAAACCTTTTACTACGCGCAATTATCTGTCGCCTTACCCAACCAACTTTGCCCACTGTGTAGAATGCACAAACGTACATCATTCGTTGTCGCATCGTTATCTGAAATCAGTATGTTACTAAATGCACTCAACTCACCACTTGAACGTAATGTTCTGTCGACCAGGTTCACCGCCACTTGAGTATGATCAATCGTAAAACGCTTTAAGGTCACTTCCTGACCTTGCTCAACCACCTTCATGACCCAGTCGTTGTTTTCCAGTGCTAGCTTTACCGGCACTTCACGTTTTACCGCTTCACTGCGTGCAAAACGATAAAAACTACTTAACTCGTTTGCCGTGGTATTAACCCGGTCTTGTTTAATCTGACCTACTAAAGACGGTGCTGCAACCATAGCCAGAATGGCAATAATCGCCAACACCACCAACAATTCAATAAGCGTTACACCGCGCTGAGTATGTTTACCAACAGTCATTCAGGTTGCCTCCCTGATTGCCCAAATGGTCTAAAGTCAGCACGCCACACACGTCTCTGTTCTGGCTTTCATCGGCCACTGGTGTCGCTCTTAAAATATAGCCCATATTGCGAAAATCACCGCTCGCACCTTGTGGCTTATTGCGCGCCTCATAGCTGAACGTGTAGTACTCTGCAGCAGGCAGACCCTCGAACGTTGCAGTATTAGGATAACCCCCATTGCGGGAATAAATGCGCTCCAACGTGGCACTGGTTTGCAACAACAAATGTTGAGCATCCAGTCGTCTGCTTTCACGCACATACTCACCATAGTTTGGCAATGCCACACTGGCCAGGATGGCGACGATCGCAATGGCGATCAGCAGCTCTATCAAAGTAAATCCACGCATTCTGGAGGTCTTAAGCATATTGGGTTTCCCACCTAAATGATAACGCTGTCATAAATCATTGAATAGACTGTATGACATTTAACCAATAAAAAAAAGTGCCTGTAATAAAAACAGTTAACTAAAATATCACAAAACAGAATTAGCTAAAACAGGAACGCGCTTACAGTCTATAACAGCCGGGCTATTTACCCTAGAATAACCGTGAGGTCAGACCATTAAATTTAAGCTTCAATTGTTCCCGTAATGACTATAAGCCGTTTACGAGCGCCGTTGTTTTGATTTGGATTAATTTTCCGACTTGTGTTGTAAACCTTCCATGATGATCCCGATAATCATCAGATCCACACACTGAAAATTGGAGTTGTTATTGTCTTTCAGAGATTGGGAATACAACCGCGCACAGATGCGCGCGGTTGGTGCTTAATAAAATTAAGCTTCAGCGATCACGATTACTTTGATAGCTGTTGTCACGTCAGTGTGAAGCTGGATAGTTACGTCGAACTCACCTGTCTCACGGATAGTACCGGTAGGCAGACGAACTTCTGACTTAGCAACTTCAAGACCTACTGCAGTGATAGCGTCGGCGATATCGCGAGTACCGATAGAACCGAATAGCTTACCTTCGTCACCCGCTTTAGAAACCAGAGTCACTTCAGCAAGTGCTTCTAGTTTTTCAGCGCGCGCTTGTGCAGCAGTTAGCTCTTCAGCGATTTTCGCTTCAAGCTCAGCACGACGTGCTTCGAAAGTTTCGATGTTAGCTTTAGTTGCAGGAACTGCCTTGCCCTTAGGGAAAAGGAAGTTACGTGCGAAACCAGATTTAACTGAAACCTGGTCACCTAGGCCACCTAGGTTTGCGATCTTGTCTAGTAGAATAACTTGCATGTCTCTACACCTTTTAAAAACTGTTAATCAGCTGCTTACTTGTGTAAGTCAGTGTACGGAAGAAGGGCTAGGTAGCGAGCACGCTTGATAGCAGTTGCTAGCTGACGCTGGTATTTAGCGCTAGTACCTGTGATACGGCTAGGTACGATTTTGCCACTTTCAGTTACATAGTTTTTAAGAGTAGCCAGATCTTTGTAATCGATTTGTTGTACGCCTTCCGCTTTGAAACGGCAGAACTTACGACGTCTGAAATAACGTGCCATGAGTAAATTTCCTCAATTAATTCTTTCAATATGTTGTGCATGTAATACAAGTTGACTCAAGCCACTGCGACTTTCGTGTCGGTTTAAAAAACCGCGTACCTGTAAGGTCTGCCCAACGTATAAATGCTCTAGTTGAGTCCGGAACTGCTGTCCGCTGGCAACCACCTGAATACGTACATAACTGTTACGATTTAGGTCGGCTTCTACCTGCATAGATTTATGTTCTAAAACAAAAATACAATGCGCGATGCCGGCGGGGCTTTGACTGTACTTAGGTGGCTTACAGACCGTGCCAGATAATACTAGCTGGTTTGTATACAGTTCAGGCTGAGTGCTCACCAAACTACCAGGTCAATTCCGAATCAAAAACGATTAAGCAGTTGCTGCTTCTTTTTTCTCTTCTTTAGCAAGAGGAGACGCTTCAGTTACAGCGTTCTTAGTACGCATAACCAGGTTACGAAGCACTGCATCGTTGTAGCGGAAAGAAGTTTCAAGCTCGCTGATTACTTCAGTAGGTGCTTCAACGTTCAACAGAACATAGTGTGCTTTGTGAAGCTTTTCGATTGGGTAAGCCAGTTGACGACGGCCCCAGTCTTCTAGACGGTGGATTTTACCGCCAGCTTCTGTGATGGCACCAGTATAACGCTCGATCATACCAGGTACTTGCTCACTTTGGTCTGGGTGAACCATGAATACGATTTCGTAATGACGCATGGATATTCCTTACGGTTAATATAGCCTTGTCCCGTTTCGGCCAGTCGGGGTAAGGCAAGGAACTAAAGTTAGTTAGGCCGAAAGAGCGCGTATTTTACGTGTCGTGCTAAAAATAAGCAATCAGTTTATCTCTGAAAATTGGTGGAATAAGATTTAAAGTTGAGTGAGTAAGTCAGAATGAGAAAATAAGGATAAAATGAAGGTCGAAAACGAGAGAAAAGTTGGAGCGGCACACGAGGTTCGAACTCGTGACCTCGACCTTGGCAAGGTCGCGCTCTACCAGCTGAGCTAGTGCCGCATTCCTGATTACTCATGTTTCAAACGCTGGAGCGCGAAGGTTCGCGTCTAACGTTTTAGCAGCTGAGCTAGTACTGCTTCATAAAAAGTATCTGGTTTATACACCTGAAGAAGTGTTGGAGCGGCACACGAGGTTCGAACTCGTGACCTCGACCTTGGCAAGGTCGCGCTCTACCAGCTGAGCTAGTGCCGCATTCCTGATTACTCATGTTTCAAACGCTGGAGCGCGAAGGTTCGCGTCTAACGTTTTAGCAGCTGAGCTAGTACTGCTTCATAAAAAGTATCTGGTTTATACACCTGAAGAAGTGTTGGAGCGGCACACGAGGTTCGAACTCGTGACCTCGACCTTGGCAAGGTCGCGCTCTACCAGCTGAGCTAGTGCCGCATTCCTGATTACTCATGTTTCAAACGCTGGAGCGCGAAGGTTCGCGTCTAACGTTTTAGCAGCTGAGCTAGTACTGCTTCATAAAAAGTATCTGGTTTATACACCTGAAGAAGTGTTGGAGCGGCACACGAGGTTCGAACTCGTGACCTCGACCTTGGCAAGGTCGCGCTCTACCAGCTGAGCTAGTGCCGCATTCCTGATTACTCATGTTTCAAACGCTGGAGCGCGAAGGTTCGCGTCTAACGTTTTAGCAGCTGAGCTAGTACTGCTTCATAAAAAGTATCTGGTTTATACACCTGAAGAAGTGTTGGAGCGGCACACGAGGTTCGAACTCGTGACCTCGACCTTGGCAAGGTCGCGCTCTACCAGCTGAGCTAGTGCCGCATTCCTGATTACTCATGTTTCAAACGCTGGAGCGCGAAGGTTCGCGTCTAACGTTTTAGCAGCTGAGCTAGTACTGCTTCATAAAAAGTATCTGGTTTATACACCTGAAGAAGTGTTGGAGCGGCACACGAGGTTCGAACTCGTGACCTCGACCTTGGCAAGGTCGCGCTCTACCAGCTGAGCTAGTGCCGCTTTATTATTTGCCCGATTGAATTTAAACGCTGGTGCGCGACGGGTCGCGTCTAACGTTTAGCAGCTGAGCTAGTGCCGCTTCATAGAAAGTATCTAGTTTATACACCTGAAGAAGTGTTGGAGCGGCACACGAGGTTCGAACTCGTGACCTCGACCTTGGCAAGGTCGCGCTCTACCAGCTGAGCTAGTGCCGCATCACAGGGTATGGAAATATAATCCAATACAAACTCGTTATTTAGTCAGTCGAGTAAACTGATTGTAGGTTGGAGCGGCACACGAGGTTCGAACTCGTGACCTCGACCTTGGCAAGGTCGCGCTCTACCAGCTGAGCTAGTGCCGCATTCCTGATTACTCATGTTTCAAACGCTGGAGCGCGAAGGTTCGCGTCTAACGTTTTAGCAGCTGAGCTAGTACTGCTTCATAAAAAGTATCTGGTTTATACACCTGAAGAAGTGTTGGAGCGGCACACGAGGTTCGAACTCGTGACCTCGACCTTGGCAAGGTCGCGCTCTACCAGCTGAGCTAGTGCCGCATTCCTGATTACTCATGTTTCAAACGCTGGAGCGCGAAGGTTCGCGTCTAACGTTTTAGCAGCTGAGCTAGTACTGCTTCATAAAAAGTATCTGGTTTATACACCTGAAGAAGTGTTGGAGCGGCACACGAGGTTCGAACTCGTGACCTCGACCTTGGCAAGGTCGCGCTCTACCAGCTGAGCTAGTGCCGCATTCCTGATTACTCATGTTTCAAACGCTGGAGCGCGAAGGTTCGCGTCTAACGTTTTAGCAGCTGAGCTAGTACTGCTTCATAAAAAGTATCTGGTTTATACACCTGAAGAAGTGTTGGAGCGGCACACGAGGTTCGAACTCGTGACCTCGACCTTGGCAAGGTCGCGCTCTACCAGCTGAGCTAGTGCCGCATTCCTGATTACTCATGTTTCAAACGCTGGAGCGCGAAGGTTCGCGTCTAACGTTTTAGCAGCTGAGCTAGTACTGCTTCATAAAAAGTATCTGGTTTATACACCTGAAGAAGTGTTGGAGCGGCACACGAGGTTCGAACTCGTGACCTCGACCTTGGCAAGGTCGCGCTCTACCAGCTGAGCTAGTGCCGCATCATAATGTAGCTCTTAGTTTCCCGCTGGGCGCAACCTTGAGGTCGCGTCTAACGTTTTAGCGGCTGAGCTAGTGCCGCATCACGCACAAGCAACAAACAATGTTTGCCGTCTTGAGCGGGGCAGGATTCTACAAGATAGAAAAAGCATTGCAAGTACTTTTTCTAAATTTTTTAAAGATTGAAGAATTTTTGCTGATAGACCTTCAACTCCATAATGGAGTCTTTAATGTCGTCCAGAGCCAGGTGAGAGCTCTTTTTGTGGATCCCGTTTAACAGCTCAGGCTTCCAGCGACGTGCCAGCTCTTTAATCGTGCTAACGTCCAGGTTGCGGTAGTGGAAGTATTCTTCCAGCTCAGGCATGTATTTATTGAGGAAACGACGGTCCTGGCCAATCGAATTACCACACATAGGCGATTTGCCCGGCGGCACCCATTGCTTCAGGAAGTCCAAGGTTTGTTTGATTGCATCAGATTCAGAATGAGAACTGGCCTTACAACGCGCAGTAAGGCCTGAGCGGCCATGCTGGTTTGTGCACCATTCATCCATATTATCAAGTAATTCATCACTTTGATGGATAGCAATTACAGGTCCCTCAGCCAGAACGTTAAGATCACAGTCTGTGATCACAGTGGCAATTTCGAGGATCCTATCTGTTTTAGGTTCCAGACCCGTCATTTCTAAGTCGAGCCAGATCAGGTTTGATTCATGAAAAGACATACACTACCTAACGGTACTTTCCTTTAGATCCAATGCAATTAGATATATCATATTAGCTTCATCACTCGACCAAAAGCTTTTTTTTACAAAGCGGGGCAATTTATTGAGTTATAGTCCATGATTGGCCTGTATACCACTCGATAGCAATAAATCGTGTCGCGAGTTTATTAGATATGGCAAAACGCAAAAAACTCAGTAAGGGCCAATCCAGACGGATCAGTGCCAATCATCAAAAACGCTTGCATAAAGCGAAACAACAATCCGACACTCAGGTTAGCTGGCAAACAGACAATCTGGGCCCCACAGAACCTGCAGTGGTGATCAGCCGCTTTGGGCAACATGCCGATGTCGAGTGCGAAAATGGCGACGTGCTACGCTGCAATATCCGCCGTACCGTCACCAGCTTAGTGTGTGGTGACGAAGTGATTTTCCGTCGCGCCAAAGTGAGTGAAGGCGATTTGGCCGGCGTTATAGAAGCCGTCGAGCCTCGACGCTCTCAGCTTACCCGTCCGGATTTTTATGATGGCGTTAAGGTAGTAGCAGCCAACGTAGATCAGATTTTAATGGTGTCCGCCGTGGTGCCTGAATTTACCCCACAGATCATTGACCGTTACCTGGTCGCCTGTGAAGACATGGGCATTGAACCAATTCTGTTGCTCAACAAAATCGATCTGCTCGATGACGAAGGCCTCGACTATGTCGATGAAGTCTTGGATATCTATCGCGACTTAGGCTACCGCGTCTTACTGGTCAGTAACAAGACAGGCCAAGGGATCGATGAGCTCAAAGCCCTGCTAACAGATAAGAATAATATCTTCGTTGGTCAGTCTGGGGTCGGGAAGTCAACGCTGGTCAATACGGTATTGCCTGATGCAGCCATCCTCACCCAGGAAGTGTCTGAAAACAGTGGCCTGGGCCAGCACACCACAACCGTCTCTAAACTGCATCATTTACCCAGTGGCGGTAACCTGATAGACAGCCCGGGGATCCGTGAATTTGGTCTGTGGCATCTCGAAGTAGAACGCGTGACCTGGTGCTTTAAAGAGTTCCGAGAGTTTATCGGTGGCTGCCGTTTTCGAGACTGCAAACATCTGAACGATCCTGGTTGTCTGATCCTGGAAGCGGTTGACGAAGGCAAAATAAGCGAACTGCGCTTCGACAGCTATCACCGCATTCTGGAGTCAATGGCAGATGGCCGTGCAGGTGCGCGCGCGCCAAGAGTTTGATACTATCTTCAAAATTTTTTCAGGAATAATAAAAGTGAACTTGGATAAACTAAAAATTGCCCTGCAATATGCTTTACCCAAACATGCCGTATCACGTTTGGTGGGAAAACTGGCAGCAGCCGAAGCGGGTGCACTGACAACCACCTTAATTAAACTGTTTATCAAACAATACAAGATAGACATGAGTGAAGCGCGGCATGAAGATCCAGCTCACTATAAAACCTTTAATGAATTCTTTACTCGCCCGCTCAAGCCTGGGATCCGCCCGCTTGCTGAGGAAGCCAGCATCGTGGCACACCCGGTTGACGGCGCCATCAGCCAGCTGGGCGATGTGGTAGATGGTCAGATCATTCAGGCCAAGGGTCATGACTACAGCCTGCAAACCCTGCTGGGTGGCAAAGAGTCAGACGTAGCGCCGTATCTGGGTGGTAAATTTGCCACTATTTACCTAGCACCCAAAGACTATCACCGTATTCATATGCCCCTTGATGGTACGCTTAAAAAGATGATCTACGTGCCTGGCGATCTGTTCTCTGTAAACCCTTTGACAGCACAAAACGTCCCGAACCTGTTTGCACGTAACGAACGCGTTGTGGCCATCTTCGACACTGAAATCGGTCCCCTTGCCATGGTGTTGGTGGGCGCAACCATAGTCGCCAGCATTGAAACCATCTGGGCAGGCACTGTGACTCCACCCGCAGGCAAAGACGTCTTCAGCTGGGATTACCCGGCCGAGGGTGACAACGCCGTTAAGCTGAAAAAAGGCGACGAAATGGGTCGCTTTAAGCTGGGCTCAACTGTGATCCTGGCCTGGGGAGAAGATAAAGCGGACTTCCTGGCAAACCAGTTGCCAGAAACAGTTACCCGCATGGGCACGCCATTCGCGACCATTCGTGACTAACCCCACCCAGGTAAGACACTAAAAAGCCCGCACATGCGGGCTTTTTAGTGTCAGAGTACCCTGATATGGGTGCTAAACTGAGCGTTAAGGACATCCAATCAGCGTACACACAGACCAGACGCACGAACCAGCCGGACCTGTATAGCAAGGCGCAAGTACCGACACCCCACCAGCAACTTTAGGGGTTTCCTGCGGGTTTATCTCACGTCTTTGCGAGCTTAATTGTTTGAGCTTCTTTTTAGAGAGTGTGATTTTCATAACATTTCCTTATTGATGAATAAATCGACAACACAAAAACACAGTGACATGACAAGATTAGCAGCACACAGTACAGGCGGGATCTTTTTCCAGTGCAAATTGCCTCTGCTGCAAACTTAACGCATCAACCACTAGCATCTCACTCGCCTTGTCTGGTACACCAGAGACAATCAAACTGACCGCTTTCATCGCCTGCATAGAGCCAATCATGCCAAGTAAAGGGCTGACGACTCCGGCATTCTGACAATTTAATTCGCTAGGCGCTGGCGACTCAGGGAAGACGCAATGATAGCAAGGAGACGATGTTCTGAAATCAAAAGTCATAAACTGTCCCTGAGTGCCCAGCGCTGCACCAGAGATAAGTACTTTACGCTCACGCAGACAATACTGATTCAGTAAGTAGCGCGTGGCGAAGTTATCGCTGCAATCAAGGATCCAGTCACTGTCTTGCAGCACCGTGTCTATGTTACTCGTGTCGAGCTTCAATGACAGCGGGATAAGTGATATTTGATTATTCAGACTCGCTAAGACTTTCCCAGCTGCTTTTGCTTTTGACTGACCAATGTGATTGATCTTATACAATATCTGCCTTTGCAAATTCGATAATTCAACCGCATCATCATCACAAAAAGTCAACTGACCAACACCGCTTGCCGCTAAGTAAAACAGCGCAGGGCTTCCCAGGCCACCACACCCAATTACGGCCACTCGGGCATCTTTGAGCCGGATCTGGCCAGCTTCAGATACCGCATTGAGCAGCAAGTGGCGGCTGTATCTCAGCCGCTCTTTGTCACTGAGCTCTGTACTCATGATTCGCCAGTGGCCCGTTTAAGGTCAATAATCGCTTGCCTGGGGTCACTGGCCTCGGTAATGGCACGCACTACAGCGACACTCCCGACACCCGTTGCAGCGACCTGAGGAGCGCGAGTCAGGTCGATCCCCCCGATGGCCACCGTGGGGTAAGTCTCACGCATCAGAGGCACAAAATGCCTGAGTTTCTCCAGCCCCTGGATTTGACCTGTCATGTCTTTCGTCGTGGTCGGGTATATCGCCCCAAATGCTAGATAGCTGGGGCGGTAGTTATGGGCTCGGAGCATTTCGTAAAAGCCATGTGTTGATACCCCAAGGCGTAGCCCCGCCTGCTGAATCGCAACCAGATTGGCCGAATCCAAATCTTCCTGGCCAAGGTGAACACCATAAGCCCCGTGGCGAATGGCCAGCTCCCAATGGTCGTTTATAAAAACCCGGCCCTGATACTTTTCCCCCAGAGTGATAGCACACTGGATGTCTTCTTCCAGCGTAGCCTCGTCAGCCTGTTTTATTCTGAGTTGCACGGTTTTCACGCCCTCAGCCAGACACTTTTCCACCCAGTCTACTGAATCAACGACGGCATAGAGCCCCAGTTCTTCTCCCACCGGTGCAAAGCCTGCAGCAAAGTTAAACTCTTCGCTAACCGCAAACTCCAGTTCATCACCCAGCCAGCTGCCAGGCTCTATCACCTGAGGAAAGTCTGAGATATTCTCTGGAAATCCGCCATGAGCCAGGGGACCCCTGCCCTCACCAAAGCGCTGTGCCACTTTCAGCCCTTGATTGATATAGGCTTTGGCCAGAATAAACGCATCTTTGATCGGGTAGCCTTTCGCCAGGCACGCGGCAACAGAGGATGCAAAGCTACAACCAGTGCCATGACTGTGTGGTGTTTGTATCGCCTCGTTACCTAGCCAGTACTCTTCCCCCTCACTCCAGCAATAATCGATACAATAACCGCTGGGGTAATCCCAGTGGCCCCCTTTAATGATCACTGATTTGACGCCAAATTCACGCAGCTTACGGGCAGCATCTCTGACGGCATCCGGACCAATCAGATATACGCCAGTCAATACTTGCGTTTCCTGAGTATTGGGTGTGATCACATCTACCAATGGCAGTAAGTACTTTTTCAGGGCATCCAGAGTGTCTTCTTCCGTCAGCGCATCACCACTAGATGCAATGGCAACCGGGTCGAACACAATCACAGGTGGATTGTCCCAACGGCTTTTGTACTGGGCCAGGTGTTCTGCCACCAGCTGGATCTGCGAACTATTGGCCAGCATGCCAATCTTGATCACGGTCGCTTTTAGATCAGCCTCAAGCGCCAGCAACTGAGATTCCAGCACTTCACTGGACACTGCGTTAATTTCCTCTACCGCGAGGCTATTTTGCGCCGTCAGTGCGGTTACGGCCGTGCAGGTTTGCACACCAAAGCTGTGCATAGCTTTCACATCAGCCTGTATGCCTGCTCCCCCACCCGAGTCCGACCCTGCAATGGTCCATACCAGTTCAGCCACAATTACTCCTACTTATTCTGTTGAACATGGGCGTAAGATTAAGTGTAATACGCCACACAGTCTTCACGACACGTAAACGTGTGTTTAATTCTGATGCCAAAAAGGCATACCCATAGTTGGGGTAGAAGGTGCCGCCACCTCTTTCTCAGGCATCGCCTGCGCCACATAGGCAGCACGCCCGGCAACCACCGCGTGATGAAAGGCGCTGGCCATAGTCACCGGACACCCGGCACCCGCAATAGCCGAATTGAGCAACACCGCATCATAGCCCAGCTCCAACGCCTGAACGGCATGAGATGGCAAGCCCAGCCCCGCATCGACAATCAAAGTATGATTGGGCAAACGCTCACGAATGGTTTGCAAATTATAGGGATTAAGTAAGCCTTTACCAGTACCTATGGGGGCACCCCAGGGCATCAAAACTTCGCAGCCCAGATCCGCCAGGCGCTGACACACCACTAAGTCATCGGTGCAGTAGGGCAGCACTTTAAACCCCTGCTTTATTAAAATCTCGGTGGCTTCAAGCAACGCGATCGGATCAGGCTGTAAATTGTATTCATCCCCGATGAGTTCCAACTTTATCCAGTCAGTGGCAAATACTTCGCGGCACATTTGCGCCAGCGTCACCACTTCTTTGACACTGTGACACCCGGCTGTATTGGGTAATACCCGCAAACCAGTATCCTTGATCAATTGCCAGAAATCATCCCCGGCAGATACAGAATTTTGTCGCCGTAAAGAAACCGTCACGATTTGTGCCTGAGAAGCCAGCAAACTTTGCTGCATCACTTCCGGCGAGGGATAAAGTGCAGAGCCTATCAACAATCGACTGTCAAACTGCTCTCCATAAACCGTGAAAGGCGTATCAGTCTGCATCATCAGCCTCCCTGAATAGGCGATAACAACTCAATGCTGTCACCTTCTTGCAATCGCTGCTCCGCCAGTCCACTGCGCGGTACAAACTGGCCGTTGAGTGCAACCGCGTAAGGTGCTTTCGCCCCCTGTGCTTCAATTACCTCTAACAGAGAGTGTGGCTGCGACAACGTGAGTGCCTGGCCATTGTAATTAATATTCATAATACCCCTTGTTGTAACGCTTGTTGCACCACAGCAGGTGCCAGCAAAAAGCCGTGTCGATACAGACCATTAATTCGGATCACATTGTCTGTAACACTGATTTGTGGGCGATTGTCTTTATATGCAGGGCGTAACCCTGCACGTAATGACATCACACGCCCCTCAGCAAAACCACTGTGCACCGTATAAGCCGCCGATAACAACTCCAGCGTCGAACGTACTGTGATATCACCCCGATCCTGAGACTCAATTTCGGTGGCACCTATCACAAATTCATGATTTGGCTTAGGTGCAATATAGAGTGGATAACGCGGATGCATGAGACGCACTGGGCGTTGTAAGTTCACCTCAGGCGCATAAATGCGTGCGACTTCCCCCCGCACGCCACGTAACCCCGGGCTCTGTGCTTTTGCGTCTAACCCGCGGCAATCGATGATCCAGTCAAACGCCTCATCATTTACGCGGCCCTGTTCGATCTGTGCATCAGCCCCCTCATGAAAACACACGCCCATTTTCTGTAGTGTACTGAGGCTCGCCGCAAAGAACGCCAGATTATCGAGTTGACCTTCACAGGGTAAATACAACCCCTGATGAAATCGACCAGCTAACTCAGGCTCTAACGCGCCAATGCCACGGCCATCCAGGCTTTGTGCCTGATGACCAGCCAGAGGCTTAAGACGACGCTGAAAACTCAGTAAATCCCCCCTGTCTTGCTGGTGTGCAACAATCACGGTCCCTTGCTGCTGAAAAAATACCGGCGTATCAAGTTTGGCCAGCAACTCAGGCCATAGGGTCATCGCTTCTAAGCCCAGCTCCGCCAGATCTTGCTCACAAATCACAGATTCAGCCATAGGTGCGAGCATGGCCGCAGCTAAAGTCCCGACGCTGGAAGGCGCCGAGACCGGGTCACGTTCAAAGATACTCAGGTGATAGTGTTCGGCCAACATCAGCGCAGTCACCCGACCGATCAGGCCAAAACCGACGATGGCAACGCGCGGTTTATTTGTCTGGGACATCTTGCCTCCATGCGGACCCGGTTGGGCCCGCCGTCTTCAATCACAATGCTTTATGGTAAAGCTCTGAGCCCGTCTCTTTGAACTCGCGTGATTTATTTTTCATTTCGGCTTCCACGTCGATCATTTTTATCGCGATGGCTTCGCCTGCATTGTTTGGATCTATGCCCTCAGCTTCCAGTTGTTTAGCATAGTCACGTACATCCTGAGTGATCTTCATTGAGCAGAATTTAGGACCACACATAGAGCAGAAATGTGCGACTTTACCCGATTCCTGCGGCAGTGTTTCATCGTGATAAGACAACGCGCGTTCCGGGTCCAGACTCAGATTGAACTGATCGTGCCAGCGGAACTCAAAACGTGCTTTAGACAGGGCATTGTCGCGAATTTGTGCGCCAGGGTGACCTTTCGCCAGATCCGCTGCATGCGCCGCAATCTTGTAAGTGATCAAACCTTCTTTCACGTCTTCTTTGTTTGGCAGACCCAGATGTTCCTTCGGCGTCACGTAACACAGCATCGCCGTACCGTACCAGGCAATTTGCGCCGCACCGATACCCGATGTGAAATGATCATAACCCGGTGCAATATCTGTGGTCAGTGGGCCAAGCGTGTAAAAAGGCGCTTCATGACAGTGCTTTAATTGCTCATCCATGTTTTCTTTGATCAGGTGCATAGGGACATGGCCCGGACCTTCAATAAACACTTGTACGTCGTGTTTCCAGGCGATCGTGGTCAGCTCACCTAAAGTGCGTAACTCAGACAGCTGTGCTTCGTCATTGGCGTCGGCGATTGACCCTGGGCGTAAACCATCACCCAGAGAGAAACAGACATCGTACTGCTTCATGATTTCACAAATGTCTTCAAAGTGCGTGTACAGGAAGTTTTCTTTATGGTGCGCCAGACACCATTTCGCCATGATAGATCCACCACGTGACACGATACCGGTGACACGCTTAGCTGTCATGGGTACATAGCGTAGCAGTACACCCGCGTGGATTGTGAAGTAATCCACCCCCTGCTCTGCCTGCTCAATCAGAGTATCGCGGAAAATCTCCCAGGTCAGATCTTCAGCCACGCCATTTACTTTTTCAAGCGCCTGATAAATCGGTACCGTACCGATCGGCACGGGAGAGTTACGCACTACCCACTCACGAGTTTCATGAATATAACGTCCAGTAGACAGATCCATCACCGTATCTGCGCCCCAGCGTGTTGACCACACCAGCTTTTCCACTTCTTCTTCAATAGAAGAGGTCACCGACGAGTTACCTATGTTGGCATTCACCTTCACCAGGAAGTTACGACCTACAATCATTGGCTCTGTTTCAGGGTGATTGATGTTGTTTGGCAAGATGGCGCGACCACGAGCAATCTCAGAGCGAACAAACTCTGGGGTAATGAAATCCGGGATCTCCGCACCAAAAGACTGGCCTTTGTGCTGCTGCGCCAGTAACTCTTCACGGATCTTAGCACGTCCCATATTTTCACGGATCGCGACATATTCCATTTCCGGGGTCACAATACCACGACGCGCATAGTGCATTTGCGTAACGTTTTTCCCGGGTTTAGCGCGGCGTATTTTAGGCAAGTTTTCAAAACGAATATGGTCTAACCCTTCATCTGCCATACGCTGCTGAGAAAATTGCGAGGTGACCGACTCCAGCACCTCGGTATCATCCCGGTCCAAAATCCACTGTTCGCGGAATTTCGGCAATCCAGTGCGCACATCCAGCTTAAATTCAGGGTCAGTATAAGGGCCCGATGTATCATAAACACGAACCGGCTCGTTCTGCTCATAGATCGGATCTTCTTCGGTACCACCAATAAAAGAATCGCTCAGGGTAATTTCACGCATTCCGACACGCACACCCGCCTGCTCGCCATCAACATAGACTTTCTCAGAATTGGGAAAGGGTTGTCCGGTAAGATTATAAATAAAGTCCGACGCGGCTTCGCGCGACTCACGACGTGATAACTTGCTACTGTTGTTTGACATGACATGCCTCATTATTAAGTTAAGGTGTCTTGTCAGAACTCCACAAAGGGAGCGAGAAGGGTCCAAACCAAACTCACAGCAGTAAACACTGTGTGCTGATTTCATTCAGTGGAGCATGTTGGCACAGGCACAACATGGCTGGCAACCTAGATATCTTACGATATACCAACTTAGGTAGCTTGTTCCCTACGCAGGCATTAACCTGATCAGGTCCACGGATCCCGCAATACTGCGATCTCAGCCCAGATGGGCACTCCGACAAGTAACGAACTGTGAAAAAGTGTACTGAATCGCGCCTAGTTAGTCAAAGACTCTGCGTCCAGCGCTTTAAATTGCCAGGTCTTCTGGCCTTGCAGGTGTAGCTTGCGATTCTGGATGGTCACGGTCACGCCCTGCTGTAACATCTCCAGAAACTGCATTTCCTGTGCATCCAGCTCATCGCCACACGACTTGCGAGTCATGCCTAACTGAGCCAATTTGAGCACATCAGACTCTATATTGCCCTCAGCAAAAAACCGATTACAACCCGAGAATCCAACCACCTGTAAAGCATCAAGAAATTCGATTTCGATGGCAGTAGCATCTGCAACACTGCGCCCATCAACCTGAGTTAACTGCCAGTGAGAGTGCTTAAGCTGTTCCCTGGTTACCTTCCCTGTACTGGAACATGCCATCAATATTACGCACATTAGGCATAAAAGAATGGAAATTTTCATGGTAAACCAACTGCTTAAAATATGATTAATATTATAACGTCAGGCGGTATGGAAAAGGCAGTAAAAATCTGTAATTTTCTGCCTTTTTAGTAAAAAAATCAGCCGAAAAGCTGATCAATTTCCTGAGGTAGGAACGGACGCCCACGTTCATTCACCGATGTGCCAGTGACAACGGCATCCAGCATGAGTTTATCATCCTGGGCACGGATAATGCGCTGAACAAACGCAAACTTCAGTTTACTGATGCGCAGAGTTTCAACTTCAACGTAAAAAGCATCACCTGGCTTCAACGAGTCTTTATAATTCATTTCAGAGCGGATCACCACCAGGTTGATTTTTTGTTCAGCCAGCGCAGCGAAATCGATGCCATTAGCTATCAAAAATTCATGCCTGGCATGTTCCAGATAATTAAAATAAACACTGTTATTCACAATGCCCTGTAAGTCACATTCGTAATCCCTGACTTTGAAATCAAGCTTAAATGTCATGGCTTTTCCTCTTCACTAAGTTGCCGAATTTATAACACATATTAACTGTTAACTGGTCGGGCTTTTGCTACACTGTGCGCAATCAAAAATGGAACAAGATAAGACATGAAGCTTAAACTTTCTCTGCTTAGCACCAGCCTGTTGGCTGCCCTGTCATACCAAGCCGTGGCTGACGAATCACGCACAGCCACGCCCCTTGAAACCATTGAAGTCACCGGCGACTTTCAAACAGAATCTCTGCAAACACTGAGTGCCAGTGCAAGCGTGATGGGTGAAGTAGAAATGACCCACCGCGGTGCCAGTTACCTCGATGAGCTGCTGAACAGCACAGCCAATGTTAACTTTACCGCAGGGGCATCACGCGGCCGCTTTGTACAGATCCGCGGAGTGGGCCTGCGCTCTCAGTTTGTCGACCCAATCACCCCCAGTGTTGGTATGCTGGTCGATGGTATTAATTACTCAGGCCTGGGTGGCAGCGCGCTGCTATTCGATATTGATCAGGTCACCCTATATCGTGGGCCTCAGGGCACCCGCTTTGGCGCCGATGCGATGGGCGGCATCATCGATCTTCAATCTCATGCCCCCACTCAAGATACAGCCCTTAAACTGCGCGTCGGCGCAGGAAATTATAACAGCTATGAAGCGGGTCTGGCTGCGGGTACCGGATTAACAGACAACACGGCCGCTCGTGTCAGTCTGTATCAGCGAGGCTCAGACGGATATGTCGATAACCTGTATCTGAATAAGCCGACTCAGGACCAACAGGAACGACTGGCACGTTTGAAACTGAACAGCCAGCTTACAGACACACTGGCTGTAAATCTGGCTGTGCACCACATTGATATTGACAACGGCTACGATGGATTCACTTTGGATAATACGCGTAATAGCGTAGCCAACCAGCCAGGTAAAGACACGCAAAACAGTGATGCCTTTGCACTCAGTACACTGTATACGGGTCTGAGCACCTTTGATGTAGAAGTTCAGGGGACAGGATTACAAGCAGATACTGAGTATAGCTACGATGAGGATTGGACTTGCCATGACGCAACCCAACCTCAGCTGTGCGCCGCCGGATTACACCCAGATCACTATGTCAGCTTCGACAAGTACCTGCGCGATCATGAACGCGGCAGTCTGGAAGTAAAACTCAAAGACAAACAAGGCGACTGGGTTGTGGGTGCCTACGCACAGCGTCGTGACGTTGACCTGACTCGTCAATATACCTGGCTAAACAATGATTTTCGCTCCAGCTATGATGTATCCAGCCAGGCGCTATTTGGCCAAAAAGTCACGCACCTGAATGAACAGACCCGCTTGATCACCGGGCTACGAGTTGAGCGCTATGACAGTGAATACATAGATACTAACGGCTTCACCATAGATCAGGATGAGACTATGATGGGTGGTAAGCTGGCTCTGGAGTATCAGGTGGTGCCACGTACCATGGTTTACACCAGCCTGAGCCGCGGCTATAAAGTCGGTGGTGCCAATGGTGAAGCACTGGCAAAAGCGAAAGATGAAGGGTTCAATATCCCCGCTTCAGCGTTCTCTTTTGAACCCGAGTACCTGTGGAATGCTGAATTCGGTGTGAAAGGCCAATCTGAAGATAAAAAGCACACACTTGCCGTCACCGCCTTCTATATGGAACGCGAAGACATGCAGCTTAAACAATGGCAAATTGATGGTGTGCAATTTGCGGGCTTTATCAGTAATGCAGGTAAAGGTGAAAACTACGGTCTGGAAATCGAAGGCCAGCGTCTCATCACAGATAGGCTGACGCTAAACTACAGTCTGGGTTATCTGGACACTAAAATTGAAGACTTTATCACCACATCAGGTGATAACGTCGACGGCCGTGAGCAAGCACAGGCACCCAAATATCAATATGCGTTCGCAGCAGACTACAGCATTCTGGAAAACCTGGTGGTCACACTGGGCCTGGAAGGGAAAGATGATTATTTCTTCTCGGACAGCCACAATGAGCAGGCTCCGAGCCAAAATCTGATCAATGCCAGTGTGAGTTATTACGGTGAACAATGGTCATTGACTGCCTGGGGACGTAATCTGGCCGATCGTGACGTGCCCGTCAGAGGGTTTTACTTTGGTAATGATCCACGTGATGGCTACACGACGAGAAACTATGTTCAGTATGGTGAGCCTCGGGTATTTGGCCTGACATTCACATACGATCTGTAAGCCTAATAAAAAAGGCGCTCGATGAGCGCCTTTTTTATATTCCAAACGAATAATATCAAGTCATTATTCCGGTAGGTTGCGACCGTAAAATACTTCCTGTATTTCTCGATTCAGACGCTCACGGATCTGCTCTTCTTCTTCAGTATTCAGATCATCCGTTGTGATGCCGAATAAATAGGTATTCAGATCGGTTTCTTTTAGCATCATCTTAGTGTGGAACAGGTTTTCCTGATACACATTCACATCCACCATGTGATACGCCTCTTTGGTGTCTTCCGTCATATAATTCTGGATAGAGTGGATCGCATGATCTATGTAGTGTTTTACGCCGTTCACGTCACGAGTAAAACCACGTACACGATAATCTATGGTCACAACATCTGACTCCAGCTTATGGATCAGGAAGTTGAGTGCCTTCAGCGGAGAAATAATGCCACAGGTCGATACTTCGATATCGGCACGGAACGTACAAATGCCATCGTGCGGATGTGCTTCAGGATAGGTGTGCACACAGATATGGCTTTTATCCAGGTGCGCAACAACCGAATCCGGCAACGGACCAGGCGCTTCATTGCTGTCGAATGTCTGTTGTTCTACTGGCTCTTCTGATACCAAGATGGTGACACTCGCCCCCTGAGGGTCATAATCCTGACGCGCAATATTTAGTACATTGGCACCAATGATATCGACAACATCACGCAGAATGTCGGTCAGACGATCTGCACTGTACTGTTCATCGATGTATTCCAGATATTCTTTTCGCTGCTGCTCGGTCTTTGCATAGCAAATATCATAGATACTAAAGCTTAAACTCTTAGTTAAGTTGTTAAAGCCATGGAGTTTAATTTTATCAAAGGGCTTGTTCACGATAGACCCACCTTAAAACGTGAAAATCTGCGCTGCAGAAATAAAAGTTCGCGGATTTTATACGAAAATAGCGTCTCGAAAAAGCACTATTTTGCGCTGTTTTCAACCACCTCATGGCTATGGGTAATTTCTACTGCTTTTTCAAGCATTAAGGCCACAGAACAGTACTTCTCGGCAGACAATTGTACGGCCCGTGCCAGGTGCTTTTCAGACACATTATTGCCAGTTACTACAAAGTGTAGATTGATCTTTGTAAATACTCTAGGTGCGCTCTCAGCACGCTCTGCCGTGAGTTCCACAGTGACATCACTGACATCCTGTTTGGCTTTTTTCAGGATACTCACCACATCCACCGATGAGCAGCAACCTGCTGACATCAACACCATTTCCATCGGGCTGGGTGCGGCACTGTCAGAACCAGCATCAAAAACCACATTATGACCAGAATGAGATCGCCCAATAAAAGTATCGCCGTCAACCCACTTCACACTTGCTTGCATGTTTATTATTCCTCTAGTTCCTAAAACTAATAACACCGCCATAAGGCGGTGTTATCTTTAATTCCTGACAGCCAAAACAGCGTCAGTTAATTGCATTATCGAACAGGTTCTTCACTAACCCGGCAAATTCTTCAATAAATTCTCGTTGTTCTTCGGTTACGCGTTGCTCAGTGACGCTGGAGAGTACTTCCTGCAAATCATACACGATGCCGTCAACTTCTCTGACAATCAGGCTACGTTGTTCGGTCGTCAATCCGGTCTGTTGCTCACAGAGGCGGATCACGTGCTCAGCAATCACATCTTCTATTAACTCCAACACCTTAGGTGCATTGGCTTTCACCACACCCGGCTTCTCAAACAAGGCTAAGTGTTGCGTTAGGTACATGACTAACTCATCGTATCCTTGTTTATCTAAAACCATATATTGCCCACCTGAATGTATCAATGACATCTCCTATTGATTTAAGCAGAAACTAGTTTTGATTGCTACTTTTGATATTTGCTGACCAACAAAAAAGCAGCCAAGTTTTACGCAAGGCTGCTTTTTCCAATACTAAAGAGTGAGAATCTAACGGTAATCCACCTTAGTAATAAAGGGGAGTCTCACCATTTAGGATTTTACTCGATTGTCAGGCCCGGACTCAAGGTACCTGGCAAAGTTACTTTGTCCAGTTCTACCGAAGCCACAGGGTATGCACAGTAGTCTGCTGCATAGTAGGCACTTGCTCTGTGGTTACCAGATGCACCGATACCACCAAACGGAGCTGCACTCGAAGCACCAGTGATAGGGCGGTTCCAGTTAACAATACCAGCACGGCTACGACGCAGGAAGTGCTCGTAATCCGCCTGATTGTCACCCAGTAAACCGGCAGACAGACCAAAGCTGGTGTCGTTGGCCTTTTCAATCGCCGCATCAAAATCGTTGTAACGGAAAACCTTCAGCAACGGACCAAAGTGCTCATCATCGGGGAAGTCAGTCACTTTGCTACATTCAATGATACCAGGTGTTACAAAACCTGTGCCTTCTGTGTGCGTCAGCTCAAGCAGAATCTCACCACCAAGCTCAACCAGCTGTTGCTGTGCTGCAACCATACCAGCAGCGGCATTGTTAGAGATCATAGAGCCCATGAACGGCTGATCTTCAGCATCATAGTTACCAATCTTAATCGCTTTAGTCGCTTTAAGCAGTTGCGCCAGGATCACATCACCCTGCTCACCTTCAGGCAGGAACAGTTTGCGCGCACAAGTACAACGCTGACCACTTGAAATGAATGCAGACTGGATGATGTCATGTACGGCCGCTTTGGTATCTGCGACATCTTTCACGATCAGTGGGTTGTTACCGCCCATTTCCAAGGCCAGAATTTTTCCAGGCTGACCGGCATACTGTTCATGCAACAGGTGACCGGTACGAGAAGAACCAGTGAAGAACAAGCCATCGATGCCTTTGTGTGACGCCAATGCTTTACCCGTTTCCACTTCACCCTGTACCAGGTTAACCACGCCGTTTGGCAGACCTGCCTGCTCCCATAGTTTCAATGTCAGCTCTGCAACATGAGGCGTCAGCTCTGATGGCTTGAAGATCACAGTGTTACCTGCAAGCAATGCCGGCACGATATGGCCGTTAGGCAGGTGACCTGGGAAGTTATAAGGGCCAAAAACGGCAACCACACCATGGGCTTTGTGACGAATAACAGCGCGCCCCACTGGCATTGGGTTTTCAACCACACCTGTACGCTCGTGGTAGGCTTTTTCAGAAATGGCAATTTTACCGACCATGGCACCCGCTTCAGTGCGCGTTTCCCACAATGGCTTACCTGTTTCCTGAGCAATGGCGACAGCGAGGGCTTCACTGTTTTCTTTCAGTAGCTCAGCAAAACGCTTAACCACAGCAAGACGCTCTTCAAACGCCAGCTCGCTCCAGGTATAGAAGGCTTCACGTGCGGCTTTAACGGCGCTATCAACTTGCGCTGCGGTTGCCGCGTTTGCACGCCAGATCTCTTCGTTATTAGCCGGGTTTACCGACGCAAATGCTGCGCCTTCGCCTAAGCGCCACTCACCATTGATAAACTGTGCTGCGTGTGTTGTCATAATTCTTTCCCAATTAAAGAGTTGCAATACTAACGGTATCACCGTCAGCGATCTGAAGGGCCTTAGCTACCGCACCAGGGATGGCAACTTCCGTTGCTTTTTCTGGTAGCGCTAACGTCAGTGCCGTCGCACGATATCCCGCTAGTTTATCATTAGCTATCATCACGGGGGAACCTTCTGCATCGATCTTGACCTGATCATCAATGCGGACTGTATACTTGCGCACTTCACGCACGGTACGGATATTGTCGACTTTGGCCTCTACGGTTGGACCGGCATCGAAAATATCAACGTAGCCATTGAACGTAAAGCCTTCGCTCTTAAGTAATTCAATCGCCGGGCGGGTGTTGTCATGTACTTCACCGACCACAGACTGCGCTTCTTTGCTAAGCAGGTTGACGTAGATCGGGTACTTTGGCATCAACTCAGCAATGAATACTTTTTGACCAATGCCTGTCAGATAATCTGCGGTTGGAAAATCCATCGAGAAAAAGTGCTCTTCCAGCCACTGCCAGAATGGACTGTCGCCATTTTCATCAGAGACACCACGCATCTCAGCAATCACCGTTTCTGCAAAACGGTCACGATGCTGATTGATAAACATGAAGCGTGACTTTGACAATAATTTGCCATTTAATCCACGACGGTATTTATCGCGCAGGAATAAAGTACACAACTCAGTGGCACCGGTGTAGTCATTACACAGGGTTAGAATATCCACTGCTTTGTAAACATTCAAAGTCCGCGATGAGTGGATCACTTTACTTAAGTGGTAGTGATAGAAGGCATCATCAAGACCCACTGCGGCTTCGATGGCGCTGGTGCCAACGACTTCGCCTGTTTCACTGTCTTCAAGTACAAATAAGTAGCCTTCATCAAAAGGCACATCTGTTTCTTTGGCAAATGAAGCAACTGAACGTTCGATCTTGTTTTGCAGCAATTCTTCATTGACCGGCAATGAAGTAAAGCCATGCCCCGACTCCTGGGCAATGTTCAAAAGCGCTGAATAATCGCTTTTCTGGATTGGGCGAAGGATCATCATGAGCCCGCTTACTCCTCAAAAAATGTAGATAGCTGAGTCGCACACACGGGTGCGACCCACATGTCACCGACTGAAATTAGGCGTTGTTTGCAACCACACGCGCGACAGCCGCTTCAAAGCGTGCCATACCTTCACGGATATCCGCATCAGGAATAACCAAAGACGGCGTGAAACGCACCACGTTGGCACCGGCAACCAAAGACATGACGCCTTGATTAATACCTTCAACCAGGAACTCTTTTGCTTTGCCCTGATACTTGTCGTTCAGTACGCCGCCCAGTAGCAAACCTTTACCACGGATCTCGCTGAATACCTGGTGCTTCTCGTTGATGTCGTTTAATAGCTCACGGAATAAGGCTTCTTTTTCTTTCACGCCATTGAGCACTTCTGGTGTATTTACCGTGTCCAGCGCAGCTTCTGCAACTGCACATGCCAGCGGGTTACCGCCATAGGTTGAACCGTGCGTACCAATTTTAAGGTGCTCTGCAATCTCAGCAGTTGTGATCATTGCACCAATCGGGAAACCACCGCCAAGCGCTTTAGCTGTCGTCAGGATGTCAGGCGTTACACCCAGTCCCTGATAAGCATATAGATCACCAGTACGGCCAACACCCGTTTGTACTTCATCGAAGATCAACAATGCGTTGTGCTTGTCACACAGTGCACGTACACCCTTCACAAAGTCTGCTTCTGGAGAAATGATCCCGCCTTCACCTTGTAATGGCTCCATCATAACGGCACAAGTGCTGTCTGAGATCAGCGCTTCCAGAGCAGCCAAATCATTGTAGTCACTGTGTACAACATCGCCCGGCTTAGGACCGAAACCATCAGAGTATGCAGCCTGGCCGCCGACAGTCACAGTGAAGAAAGTGCGGCCATGGAAGCCTTTATTGAATGCGATGATTTGTGATTTTTGCTCACCGAATTTGTCCAAAGCCCAACGGCGCGCCAGTTTTAATGCTGCTTCGTTTGCTTCTGCACCAGAGTTTGCAAAATAAACTTTGTCTGCGAAGGTCGCATCAGTCAGTTTTTTCGCCAGGCGAAGTGCCGGCTCATTGGTCATTACGTTAGACAGGTGCCAGATTTTCTCGCCCTGCTCTTTCAGCGCTGCAACCAGTGCCGGGTGACAGTGACCCAGACAATTTACTGCGATACCGCCCGCGAAATCGATGTATTCTTTGTCATTTTGGTCCCATACGCGCGCACCTTCACCCTTAACCGGGATTACTGCAGAAGGTGAATAGTTAGGCACCATTACCTGATCGAAAAGTTCACGATTGATAGTCATTTTGATTCCTCATTTTGGTGAGTACAGCACTCAACCGGGGCAGGCAGTGATACATGAAATCTCAGCGACAGCGATGTAAAAGACCTGAATTTTTCCCAATTGGTGCAAAATTCATACGCTCATTATTTCAAAAAAAAGCGCATTTGTCTCATATTAAACACCGTGCTAGCCCTTTATATTCAAGGGATTAGTATATAATTTCATTCTCAGTGAATAACTATTAAGGCGCTTAAAATTAACGCCCCTATAACTTCAAGGTGTTTACTGAGATCCCCCGCTTACCTAAGATGAATGAATAAGCGGGAAAAAAGTGTGGCTTTTTTTACAGGATAGTCAATTGTAGGCTTTGCAGTGCTGTTTTTGACAGCAGATCTTGCTCTTCGCGGGTGAGTTGATTGAAGGCAAGCCAATCTTTGGCTTCATCGGCTTCCAATAAATGGGTGTCTTTTAAGACCTGATACTGTGCATAGCAATACGCTTTGCGCACCACTTGAGTGAGTGGTAATTGATCGGCAGCATGATTATTCGCCTTTGGCAGATAGCTTTGCGCAAACTCTTCTATCGCGGCATTAAACGGCAAGTAACGAAACTCCATCCGTTCAATCAGATACTGAGACACGGTAGCGGAGTGCTCCAGCAGTAAATTACGCAGGAACAGGGGATCAGGCTCCAGACCAACCAGAGCGGTATGCAAATCTTTTTGTTTTTTGTCACGGGCAATCTTTACTTTGCCTTGCCAGACCCGTTCAAAGGTACGCAAATATAATCGCGTCAGGGCAATTTTGCCGACATCCAACAACATTCCCAGCGTAAACGCATGCTGCTCTTTTACGCCATACAGCGGGGCCAGGGTTTTAGCTGCTATGGAGGTTGCCATACTCATATCACGCAACTTTCGCTTTAATAATGGAAAAGGTTCGGTTGAATGCGGCATCCAATGGCGCACGGCAAATGTGGGGATCACCATTTGCAAATTTTCCAGACCAAGGTATCGTAACGCCAGTGCCGGTGTATCCACCTTTACCGCAGTGCCTTTCGCGCTTTTTTTACGATATTGAGGGAGGTTCACCAAAGACACCAGATCCCGCCCCATCCAGGACAAGTCATTGACCAATGGCTCCAGGCGCCCAACCGATGCCGACTTCACAGCCAAAATGTCTAACACCGTTGGCACTGCCTCCTGAATACCCACCACTTCATGATAAATCGTATCTAAATCTTCCAGCTGGGTATTAATGGCGGTTTCGATGACCTGATGCAGGTGGGTGCTGGCTTTGGCAATGTATTTATGATGACTGGTACTGCGCTCCTGACGTTTGGCGGCCGCAGCAAGCTCTACCTCAAGCATAGTTCGTTGTGGTATCCGCTCGCCAAAATTCATATCAAAGGTATGAATATAGCCAATCTGCTGCTGCGCAAAGTTATGGCTAATTAGTACATCATGGGCACGCTCTGCCAGCGCTTGTGCGATCCTAAGTTGCCTAATGTCATCAGTCATCAATTATGTTCTTTTCCGGTATTGTCGGGGGTTACTTTTCTAAGGTTAGAAGCGACTTATAAAGTTATCAAGTAGCCGCAGACCATGCTCAGTCAGAATGGCCTCTGGGTGAAATTGAACACCTTCCAACGCCCGCTCAGTATGGCATAAGCCCATGATTTCATCTAGTTCACCCGAGCTATTTTGCGTCCAGGCTGTCACCTCAAGAGCGTCTGGCAAACTCGCTTGTTGCACGACCAAAGAATGATACCGACACACCTCAAAGCGCGCGGGTAACCCGTTAAATGAGCCCCGCTGATTATGCACCAGCGTTGAGGTTTTACCATGCATGACTTGCCTGGCACGTACGACGCGTGCCCCCAGAGCCTGTGCAATAGTTTGGTGCCCCAGGCAAATACCCAAAATGGGAATTTGCCCCTGAAAAGCCTCAACGACCGACAGGGATACACCCGCTTCATTAGGCGAACAAGGGCCAGGAGAAATCACAATATGATCCGGGTTGAGTGCACGAATGTCAGAGATCGACAGCGCATCATTACGATGCACCACAACCTCCTGGTCAAGGCGTTGAAAATATTGCACTAAATTGAACGTAAAAGAATCATAATTGTCTATCATAAGTAGCATACTGCGCTATCCTTGTGATGTCGTATTAAAGCGGTTTAAATCTGATTGTATCATGCCATAAAGCCGGATCAGGCTACTGAGCTGATGCCTTGGTGATCGCCTGTATCTGACTTTCTTTTTGATAACCCGACGCCCCTTTAACAATATATCTGAGTTGCCAGATCAACCGCTCGGTCAACTCTGCTCGCTGCTGTGCATCCTGATCGAGGGCCTCTGCGCCGGAGCTAAACACCAAGGTCACCATCGCCTCCGCCTGCATGTAGGCATGATTGGCATCACAAGGCGTTTCGGTCTCCAGATAATGAGACAACTCCATGATGAAATGTTTGATCTCTCTGGCGACTGCCGCCCTGAACGCCGGTGACGTGCCAGAGCGCTCGCGTAGCAACAATCGAAACTGGTTGCTGGAAGTTTCTATGAATTCCATAAAGGTGAGTACTGAAGTGTGGATCACACTCCCGCCCCCCTTGGCAATTCTACGTCGAGCCTGACGCATCAGCTGACGCAAGGTCAGGCCGGCTTCATCCACCATCGTCAGCCCCAGCTCATTCATGTCTTTAAAGTGGCGATAAAAGGAGGTCGGCGCGATCCCCGCCTCACGGGCAACTTCACGTAAACTGAGGTTGGTAAAGCTATGCTCAGCACTGAGCTGATTAAACGCTGCCTCTATCAACGCCTGGCGCGTTTTTTGTTTTTGCTGGGCACGAACACCTGACATGGACGCAATTCCTATAATTTATTAGCTCAGATCGACAATAGTGGGAGTCTAATACTTGACGACGCAAGTTTGAAATACTATTTTAGCGTACAAGTGTACGCTGAGATTTAAAAAATGAAAAAACCGCCTTTATTGTGGACTAATGTCTTGTTCTTTAGTCTGTCCTTTCTTGCTGCCATAACATTAGTCCCCTGGTATGGGTTCGAATATGGATACAGCGCAACACACTGGATTGCGTTTGTTGGGTGTATGTTTTACGCCGGTATGTCAATCACAGCAGGCTATCATCGCCTGTGGGCTCATAAAGCTTATGATGTTCATCCTGTTGTTCAGGTTTTCTTTGCCCTGGGTGGCGCCTTTGCGCTACAAAACAGCGCGCTGCACTGGAGCAGTGACCACCGCATTCACCATGGTCAGGTCGACGACCCAATCAAAGATCCCTATGCCGCAACACGAGGTTTCTGGTACAGCCACATCGGCTGGATGCTCAGAGACTACCAGGGAGATAACTACGGTGACTACAGCAATGCCCGCGACCTGCAACGCAACAAAATCGTGATGTGGCAACACAAGCACTACCTGAAGCTGGTACTACTTACTAATATCGGCATTCCATTGCTGCTCGGCCTGATGCTGGGCGACATCCTGGGTATGCTGCTATTAGCCGGCGTATTACGGCTCGTGCTCAGCCAGCACTTTACTTTCTTTATCAACTCCCTGGCACACATCTGGGGAAAACGCCCTTACACCGAAAAAAACACCGCACGAGACAACGGATTTCTGGCACTACTCACCTACGGTGAAGGCTATCACAATTTCCACCACATCTTTGCCAGCGATTATCGCAATGGCATCCGCTGGTACCATTATGATCCAACCAAGTGGATGATACGGGGTCTGTCTTATCTGGGCCTGGCCAGCAAGCTGAAACGGACGCCCATTGAACGGATCGAAAAAGCCAAAGCAGAAACCTTATTGAATAAGACTAAAGTTACTCTGGCGAAATTGCCTTTGGCGCAGGATAAGCTTACATTGTTACAACAAGAGTATGATTTACTGCTGAAAAAGCTTCAGCATTTCTGTGCCGTGCAAAAGCAGGTACTGGAAACGAAAAAGCATGCCATGCGCGAACAATGTGAGCAATCGGCCCTGTTAAAACAGTATCAAGAACTGGAACAGGCCTGGGAAGCGCAAAAACAGGCATGGCTGGCATTAAACTCGAGGTTGTTAAAGGGCGCCACCAGCTAACCCAATAACGGCCTCACAAGTCATTATGTAAGGTGAGGCCGTGAGTAAAAAAACCGCCACAAAAAACCCCAGTCAAAGCGCATCATATCAGTATGATGCGATCATCATTGGTACAGGCCCCGGCGGTGAAGGGGCTGCCATGAATCTCTCTAAAAGCAATCGTAAAGTCGCCGTAATTGAACGACAAAAAGATGTCGGGGGTGGCTGCGTGCATTGGGGAACTATCCCTTCCAAAGCACTGCGTCACTCTGTCAGCCGTTTGATTGAGTACAAATCGAATCCACTGTTTCGGTTTAGCGAACGCCCACAACGCCTGACGTTTCAGGATATTTTGCATCATGCCAGTAATGTGATCAGCAAACAGTCAAGCCTGCGCTCAAGCTTCTACGACCGCAACCGCATCCACCTCTATCAGGGCGATGCAACTTTTGTCGATGCACACACAATCCGGGTCCAACATCATGACGGGTCACAGGAACTGCTGACTGCGCAGACCATCGTCATTGCGACGGGTTCTCGCCCGTATCGTCCACCCGGCGTCGATTTTGCTCATCCACGTGTCTATGACAGTGATACGATATTAGATTTAACGCACAACCCACAGCGTGTACTGGTTTACGGTGCCGGGGTCATTGGCTGTGAGTACGCGTCTATATTTAAGGGCTTAGGTGCCAAAGTCGACCTCATCAATACCCGCGATCGGCTGCTGTCGTTCATGGATGATGAAATCTCTGATGCGCTGAGCTACCACTTCTGGAACAGTGGCATCGTGATCCGACACAATGAAGAGTTTGCCAAGGTTGAAACCCTGGACACGGGCGTTGTGCTGCACCTTCAATCGGGCAAAAAGGTTAAAGCAGACTGTATTTTATGGGCCAACGGAAGAACTGGTAATACCGACTCACTCAATCTGGATGCCATTGGCCTCAAAGCAGACAGCCGCGGCCAGCTCAAAGTCAATGAGCATTACCAGACAGAAATAGGCAATGTATACGCCGTAGGTGACGTAATTGGTTACCCCAGTCTGGCCAGCGCCGCCTTTGATCAGGGCCGTATTGCGGCGCATGCGATTGTACACGGTAAGTGCGATGATCGCCTGATCACTGACATTCCAACGGGTATTTACACCATTCCGGAAATGAGTTCAGTGGGCAAAACCGAGCAACAGCTGACGGCCGCCAAAATCCCATACGAAGTGGGCCGAGCACAATTCAAACACCTGGCACGCTCGCAGATCACGGGGACTGAAGTCGGCTCACTGAAGCTACTGTTTCACGCTGAAAGCAAAGAGATCCTCGGAATACACTGTTTTGGCGAGCGGGCCTCTGAGATCATTCACATTGGTCAGGCCATCATGGAACAAAAGGGCAAAGGCAATAATGTTGAGTACTTCGTCAATACCACCTTTAACTACCCGACCATGGCCGAAGCATATCGGGTCGCTGCACTCAACGGATTGAACCGTTTATGTGACTAACCCGACCGGGTGTGAGTGCTGCACCTTAAAAACGTAGCGCTCCACTCACACGCCACAGCTGCTCTATCTGACGCGTCGGTAAATTAAAATCGGCTCGATTTGCGACCTTAGATTCCAGATACTGAAACTCCATACCAACATGCCAGCGCTCAGAGATCTGCCAGCGACCTGTTACGGTTATCGCGCCCCCTTCACTGGTGTTTGGATCGAAATCCCAAAAGTCGCGATCTTTGACGTCGAATTGCTCCACCCGACCACTCACTCGATAATCCTGCCATTTATGGGTTAATAAAATAAACTGGCTGCTGAAGTCGTTATCAATGCCGCGTCTGATCCCCATTGCCGTATTGCCAGCCATCGCCTGCATGACCAGATGCGTGGCCCGGGTGATCTTAAAACGATAAGCCGCACTGTAAAACTTAGTATCCCAGGCATATTGCCCGGTCTGATAGTTCAATACACTTGGGTCACCGTTATTATCATACCAATACAGCCTCAGCGTGTGACGCTTCCGATAATCCCAGTGTGCGCCGAGGTAATACCCAAACCGGCCATCGACCTCAGTAAAAGGCTCAGTTCGCCAGGATTGCTTAGCCAGGGGTGGTGCCTGTAGTGCGTTGATTGGCGCAAAAGGGATGGCTTCATTAAACACACTTTGCCTGTCATGTATTGCCCAACCACGCCAGGCCAGTAAAGTGCCTGCCGGATCATTCCCTTTATACACAGCCCCCAGCAACTCCCAATTGTGACCTGTTCGTTGTCGACGTGGCAGTCGGCTGTCACTGTGCTTATAGCTCACCTCCGTACCAAAAGTACGGATCTCCTCACCCAGCCAGGAATTTATCGCGCTATAGCTATAATTATAAGGAGACGACCAGCCAATATCAGGATTTTCCAGAGACATGCGTGGGTAAAACCCCCCAAGCCGCGCTTGCCACTGGCGGGGCCCTTTGTTCAGGGTATGGTACTGTGCAAATAATTCAGTAAACCCGAATTTACTATCCGGATCGGGAACATATTGGGCACTGGCTAGCAAAGACCATTTGCTGCCCAGTTCAGTGCGTATATCCAGTACGGCACGACTCAAGTTGAGTCGCTCAGAGTCGGCACCAAAGCGATTTACCGCCACGCCACGGTTATACCAGGCTGCATATTCACTGCTATTTTGCCAACTTGCCTGAATTGCACCTTTGTACTGAAAGTCCTGTGCCTGTGCAGTGCTGATGCCCACAACACTCAGCCCAATCAGCCCCAGCTTTTGAAGTTGTTTATTCATAATCATCAAACTCATCACTGAAATCTTCCTGGAGCATACCAAGGGACTGCTGCAACTGAATATTCAGTTGTTCACCCGACTTGACGGCGGATAATGCATGACTTTCCGGACTATCTAAGTCCATAAACCCCTCGTGCCAGACTTTTAACGTCACGTCATTGTGCTGCGCCGCAGGTATTGAAATGCGTGCGATGCCCTGAGTATCTGTTACGGCAAAATGCGTAGAGTCAACAACCAGAATGTAACCCAGCATCCAGTCATGAATGTTGCAGCCCAACTCCACAGCCCCGGTCGCAGAAAACGTCAGGGCCTGTGGTTGATCCCGATACAATTTAAACTCAAAACGCTTGGCGGGAGAGAAGGAGTACACATGATGCAAAATAGAGTCATAGTTAGGGAATGACACTTCTGCCTGTTTTGGCACAATCAGTAAATGTGGCGTAAATGCGCGGTTTTTCTGGCCCATTTTATAGCTGCGTGTGAGGACCGCCTGATCAGCAGCAAGCCCTTTACCGCTGAGCCATACGGCCGCGCCGGGCAATACCTTTCCCTCTTTGTCCCGCACCTGAACAGTGAGCTGCTCAGCGGCAGTGGCACAGGCAGAGATCAGAGTAACGGCAGCTAAAGTGATACTAAGAATATGTTTTAATTGAGTCATTGCCTAAAAGCTCCTTGCGGTCTCGATTTAGTATAGGCCACAGATGTAGACCGGACGACCGTTAGTTTCCATTCATCGCATTTTCAAAGTGAATACGTATGCAGACAGTTCATGCCCGGACGAAGATAACAGTAAGCTAAACATTCACTCACATTTGCAACCGAGATAGTTTATGCGATTAGTCTTCAGTGCAACAGGCGTTGCTGTCACACTCTTAGCCGGTTTATTTACCACTGCAACACAGGCTGCGACATACAGTGTCAGCTCACCAGACGGCAAGCTCACCTTTCAAGTCAGCGATGACAATACCCAGCCCAGCTACCAGGTCATGTTTAATAACCAAGCCGTGATTGCCCCCTCAAAGTTGGGGTTCGATTTTGCCCGCGCCCCCTCGCTGCGCGACGGACTGATCATCAGCAAAACCCAGCGCAACGGCGTAGATGAGCGCTGGCAGCAACCCTGGGGTGAGGCACGAGAAGTACACGACCATCACAATGAACTGGTTGTTACCCTGGCTGACAGTCAGTCAAAGCAGACACAATATACCCTGAGAATACGGGCATTTGATGACGGTGTCGGCTTCCGCTATGAAGTAGCTCAGGATTCTGCCCGCTATATCACCAGAGAACTGACTGAATTTGCTGTCGCTGACAGTGACAAGGCACAAGCCTGGTGGATCCCAGCCCGCGGCTGGAACCGCTATGAATATACCTATAACACCACAGCACTCCATGATGCAGCCCATGTCCACACCCCATTCACATTAAAAAACAAAGATGGTGTGCACGTCAGTATTCACGAAGCCGCACTGGTTGACTATGCTGCTATGACCCTGAACCAACGTCGCCCGGGTACCTTTATCAGCGATCTGACGCCCTGGTCTGACGGCATTGCCGTAAAGACCAATGGCCAGTTCAAAACCCCCTGGCGCACCATTCAGGTAGGCGCCCAGGCGACTGATTTACTGAACTCTCGCCTCATTCTAAATCTGAATGAGCCCAATAAATTAGGCGATGTGTCCTGGGTAGAGCCAGGTAAATACCTCGGCATTTGGTGGGGCATGCACATCGGAAAAAACACCTGGGGCAGTGGTGAAAAACACGGTGCGACCACAGCACGCACTAAAGAATACTTGAGTTTCGCAGCAGAGCATGGCTTCGATGGTGTACTGGTAGAAGGCTGGAATACCGGCTGGGATGGCGACTGGTTCTTCAATGGTGATGTATTCAGCTTTACAGAAGCCTACCCGGATTTCGACTTGGATGCCATTGCTAAACATGGCGAACACGTGGGTGCCCGCCTGATCGGTCACCACGAAACTTCAGGCAATGTCAGCAATTATCGCGACCAGATGGCTGATGCCTTTGCCCTTTACGAAAAAGCCGGTGTCCGTCAGGTTAAAACCGGCTATGTTGCCGATGGTGGCAATATCAAGCGCATTGATGAGCGCGGTCACGCCCGATTCGAATGGCACGACGGTCAATTTATGGTCAATGAATACCTGGACAACGTGAAACTGGCGGCCAAGCATAAGATCAGCATCAATACCCATGAACCAATCAAGGATACGGGATTACGCCGCACTTACCCTAACTGGCTCACCCGGGAAGGCGCACGCGGCCAGGAATTCAATGCCTGGGGCACACCACCCAACCCACCAGAGCATACCACCATGCTGGCCTATACCCGGATGTTGTCTGGCCCGATGGACTTTACACCGGGTATTTTCGATATGGGCTTTAACGGCCTGGGCGACAAAACCAACCGTCCACAAACGACCCTGGCCAAACAGCTGGCCCTATATGTGGTGCTGTATAGCCCAGTGCAAATGGCAGCGGACCTGCCGGAAAACTATTTGGCAAAACCACAGGCCTTCCAGTTTATTAAAGACGTCCCGGCGGATTGGGAACACAGTATCGCATTGGCAGGTGAAGTGGGCGACTATGTGGTCTTTGCCCGTAAAGAACGCAAACGCGGTAAGTACTCGGGTAATGACTGGTATTTAGGTGCCATCACCGACGAGCAGGCAAGAAGCATTAACATAAAGCTCGACTTCCTTGAGCCAGGCCAGCGTTTCGAAGCCCAGATCTATCAGGATGGCCCTAAGGCGGAGTGGAAATACAACCCCTATGATCTGAGCATTCAAAAGCAGATTGTCACGGCACAGGATACCTTAACGCTGAAGCTCGCCACCAGTGGCGGCACCGCGATCCGCTTTAAGGCACTTTAAAGCACACATTAAAAGCCGCCCGCACCGGGCGGCTTTTTTATCAGGCAGCCACTTTTTTCAGGTGCGGCGTAATGAACTGGCTGAGTATCAAAGAGCACCCAGCCAGGGCCGCACCAAAATAGAATACCAGCGATTGGTCATACAGCCACACCATACCAAAGCTGGCCGGTATCACCACCGCCGCAATGTGATTAATGGTAAAACTCACGCCAGCTGTGGCTGCAATATCCTCCGGCTGGGCGATTTTCTGAAAGTAGGTTTTAAGTGCAATGGCCATCGCAAAGAAGATATGATCCACCAAATATAATACCGCTGCTAATTGCGCAGACTCGACCAGCGCATAGCCAATAAAGACTAAGACCAAACCTGAGTACTCCAGCGTCAGGGCCTTTTGCTCGCCAATCTTGCTGATCATCTGGCCAATTTTCGGGGCTACGAAAATATTCACTAGGTGGTTGAGCATATACAACGCCGTGATTTCGGCGACATCAAAGCCGAACTTTTCCACCATCAAAAAACCAGCAAACACCATAAAGATCTGTCGACGGGCGCCGGAGAAAAAGGTCAGGACGTAATACAGACTATACTGCTTCCTTAAAATCAGCTTTTTATGCTGCGTGGCCTGCTGAAGGAATTGCGGGTGCGTCAGTGCCATAAACAAGGTCAGTGCCAGCCCGGCCCCGCCAAATAGCAAGTACACCCACACATAATCGGTCGCCAACCAGGTAAATGCCACCCAGATAAGCCCGAAGGTCACCAAAGAGGCCATAGATTTTATCGACAGTAAACGGCCCAATTGCTCGGGCGCCTCTTCCTTACTGAACCACTGTAAGCTCAGCGATTGATTCAGTGTTTCAAAATAGTGGAAGCCGATGGACATCAATACCGTCGTGGCGTACAAACCATACACACTGGGGAAAAACCCCGTCAGTGCCACGCCTATTGATAACAAGCATAAACTGATCAAGGCAAAGGTTTGCTCCTTCAGCACCAGCAGCACAAACACCGCTGTAAAGGCCAGGAAGCCTGGCACTTCACGCAGTGATTGCAACATACCTATATGCGCGCCAGTAAACGCGGCCTGTTCAATCGCAAAGTTATTGAGCAGCGCATTCCAGGCAGAAAACGTCATTGCCATGACAATGGTCGCCAGCACCATAAAGCTCATCGGCGAAGGCACAAAAAGTCGGGTCGGGTTTTTCATTCACAGTCCTTAAGCACATTGATTGCCGTTATAGGCCCGGTTAGTATATGAGCTGTTCACGCTGGCTAATATGGAAGATCATGACACAAAGTTTATCAAATCGGACAGATGCATCCTGGCGCAGTGTTTCCAGCCGATTCAAACGCAAAGTACTGGGCAGACCCATCTTCCCCCGGCCCACCACGATGCCTGCCAATGAGCATGTGCGGCCCCATAGCCATCACTGGGGACAGATCACCTATATCAGCGACTCAGTAATGACCATTTTCACACCGCAAGGCACCTTCGTAATTCCACCGCAACAGGCTTTGTGGATCCCACCCAACGTGGAGCATGAAACTTTTTGTCGTTATGGCGGGCATTTTCGTAGTGTCTATATTGATGAAAAGTATGCCGCCATCCTGGGCGATCAGGCGAAAACCCTGGTGGTCGATGCTTTACTGAAAGAAATGATCCTGACTATCTGCACTTGGCCTGAGGATTATTTGCTCGATGATAAGACCGAACGCTTTATCCAGGTGTTCATTGACAGATTAGAGCTGGCACCTACCAGTGCATTTTTCATTCCCAAAGCCGATGACCAGCGCCTGCTGCCAATTGTCAGTGAACTGTATTCTAACCCGGGCTGCGCACTTACTCTTGAACAATGGGGAGAGCAGGTGGGTGCATCAGCCAGAACCCTTAATCGCCTGTTTCACAAGAGCTTTGCGATGAGCTTTAGTCAATGGAAGCAGAAGCTCAGAGCACTGCGTGCGGTTGAAATGCTCACCGCAGGAGAAACCCAGCAAGCCATCGCTTTGCAACTGGGGTTTGAGTCCAGCTCGGCATTCAACAGCGCATTTAAAAAGTTCTTCGGCACCACACCCGGACAATATCTGAAGCGTTAAGGCGGGTTATTCAGATACAAAGCCTGTAGTGGTCCCGTTTCCAGCCAGGCACGCATCAACTGACGCTGACTCAGTGAAAACATCTTCTGCCTGTTGTCATAGACATTGGTATTCATAAAGTTCATCGTCAGCTCGGCATTCAGGCAGTCCGTCTGCGCCAGCCCATCACAGGTCAGGTGGCGATGGGTATTTTGCTCATTCCATGGAGGATTTGTATGGCCAATTAAGCCCAGAAAGTGACCCAGCTCATGCGTCAGCGTTTTGCCCTGACCATAATTCGGCTCTCGAGGTGCAATGGTCCCAAACAGCCCCTGCTCTACCGACACCCCAATATAAGGCTCAGGCGCACTGCCCGGGACATGTGCTCTGCCACCCAAAACCGGTTCATTGAACCGGGTACGTGACATGCCCACCCAGATATTAATGTAACGGTCTGTCGGCCAGGCATCCGATCCGCCCGCATCGCTGCGGGCAAAGGGGTAGCCCTCCAGCGCAAAGACACTCGTTGTGGCATCGACCCGCACGATCCCCGAATGAGGCTGGCCATCCGGATCTTTGTCAGCCAGATAAAACTGGATCCCAGTGTCTGCAACAAAAGGGGAATAGGTATCGGGGATAGTCTCAATTTCGGCGTTATTTTTGCCGCGAAAATGCAAATTCGTGGCCCGTAACTGAGATAAGATCTGCGCATCACTGAGTTCAAAATGACCATTATTCAGTACATGTACGACGACCGGTAAACGGATCCGTGTGAGCGCTTCAGGATCAGGAAGATAAGGTAAAAATAACGCGTTCACAGTGCAAGGTCCGGTCACTTCGGAAATGTGATAATTGAACTGTTCGAGCGTACCACTGCATCCTCCAACACGTTCCAGAATATGATCGCTGTTCGGTGTAAAGACGAACCCGGCAGCACTGCCATGCGCAATTTGCTGGGTGCTGATGTTCACATTTCCACCCTGACTAACGGTCGCATCCACACGATAATGGATAGGTGAAAAACGTGCCTGTATTTGACAACTTTGCTCGACCCGCTCTACCCGATAAGCAACCCCCGTGCGTTTACCTCCGCAACCGCTCAGCGCCACCAGCTCATAACCCGCCCGTGGTTTCGCAACAAACTCCGCAGTTTTGCCCTTGCCAACCTGAAGGCTTGCCGGCTCCAACACTCCACCCCCTTCGCTATATGCTGAAATGGTCAACAAGTCTGGTGTATCCTTCGGTGCTGAACTATCACCGCTACCACCAGAGCAAGCGGTTAATTGACTCAGTGCTATCCCCAGCACTAAGGCCCTTTTAATCACATAATTCATCGCTCCTTCTCCTCTTTTCCTGAGTGATATGCTGTCGCAATCAAGTCGACTGCAATAAATTATTATAGGAACATGCGACCCGCAAACTGTTATGTAGCTGGTTAAAAATGTCGCAATTTGTTACTCCTGCCTGCCAGGATGAGCAGACATTGAGCAATCAGGTGTCAACGACTGTACAGCATCGCAATTGGCAAGTACTCTGAGGCCTTTCCTTTGTTGTAACCTGTATGGGGTGTCATGAGCACAGCATTTTCACGCCGATTTATTACTTTGATCGACCAGTTTAGCGCCGGTAACAAACGTCAGTTTGCGATCCTCACCGGCAAGTCGCCGTCACACATTTATCGTATTTGTCGTGGCCTGAGCCGACCATCCGTTGCCTATTTGGAACATTTATACAGCCTGTTCAGCATTGATCTAAATTGGCTGCTTACCGGTGAACAACCCGCAGAGCACGCGTCGATGACGGGCAGTCAGGAAATGCTGATGGTGCCCAAACTGGATGTCGAGGCCAGCGCGGGTTTTGGTAGCATAAATGGCAGTGAAGACATCACAGAGCAGTTTGCCCTGAATAAGCGCTGGCTCAGCACGCAACTGGGCGTGCACGGTGAGCAGCTGGCGTTTGTCACTATCCGGGGCGACAGTATGCTGCCAACCTTGCAGCATGGCGACATGGTACTGGTTGATTTGAGTCAGCGTGACGCGAATAAGCGCGGCGTTTATGTACTGCAGACCGAAGATGGTCTGATGGCCAAACGTCTGCAACAACAACGGGATCATATCAGTGTAGTGAGTGACAATCCGGACTACCCGGCCTGGCAAATCCACGCCGAAAATGCCCAACAGCATGGTATTGCGGGTAGAATTGTCTGGTGCGGTCGCAGTATGTGACCTCCATGCAGCAAAAAGCCAGCGTATAAGCTGGCTTTTTTGTCGTTGCGACCTGACTGATTACGGACGCGGGATAAAGCCCAGCGCATCGTATGCCGCTTTTAGTGTTTTCTCTGCACGAGCACCTGCTTTTTCTGCACCAGAGCGCATGATCTGATCCAGCAACGCCTGATCTTCACGGATCTCTTTGAAACGCGCCTGTATAGGCTCCAGCATAGCCACCACGGCATCCGCAGTGTCTTTTTTCAGATGACCATACATTTTATCTTCATACTCAGGTACCAGATCGGCCACATCACGCTTGGTCGCCACTGACAATAGTGTCAGCAGGTTAGATACGCCTGGCTTCTCATCCCGGTCAAAGTAAATACGCGCTTGTTCGTCTGAATCCGTCACCGCTTTTTTCAATTTCTTCTCAATCTTTTTCGGCTCATCCAGCAGCATAATATAGGCATTTGGATTATCGTCCGACTTAGACATTTTCTTCAATGGATCCTGCAAGCTCATCACCCGGGCACCCAACTCAGGGATATACGGCTCAGGTACTTTGAACACATCACCATACAGATTGTTAAAACGTGTCGCGATATCACGAGTCAGCTCAAGGTGCTGCTTCTGATCTTCACCCACCGGGACCTGATCAGCTTGATAAAGCAGAATATCTGCTGCTTGCAATACCGGATACGCAAACAAACCGACGTTCACATTGTTGGTGTTTTTCGCTGACTTGTCTTTAAACTGGGTCATGCGGTTAAGTTCGCCCATTTGTGCATAGCAGTTCAGTACCCAGCTTAACTGCGCATGCTCTGGTACCTGTGATTGCACAAACAACGCTGACTTTTCTGGGTCAATGCCACACGCGGCATACAAAGCAACCCCATCTAAAACGCGATCACGCAGGACATTTGGCTCCTGACGAATGGTGATGGCGTGCAAATCAACCAGCATAAAGAAACAATCATGATCTTCCTGTAGCTTAAGCCACTGGTTAATGGCACCCACATAATTGCCTATTGTCATACCACCGGTTGGCTGAATGCCACTTAACACTACTGGTTTAGTCATTGTGTTCCCTTACTCCTAGTTTGATTTAAGGTTGATTTAAAATGGGGATTATATCCAAGAAGCCCTCACAGAGGTACTGTGGATTAAACTGGGCCAGATCCAGTCCTTGATTGTACCCATATTTGAGTGCAATCACAGGTATTTCAGCAGCCTGAGCGGCCAAAATATCGCTTTTTGAATCGCCGACCATGATGGCCGTGTGTGGCTCGATATTAAGTTGCTGACAGGCTGACAAAAGCGGCTCCGCAGCCGGCTTTTTCTGACCGTCATCACCACACACCACAACATCAAAATGCTGGCTGAGGTTGAGGTTATCGAGGAGCTGTACTGTAAACTCACGGCTCTTGTTGGTTACGACGGCCTTGGGCACGTGACTGAATGCGGCCAGTACCGTTTCAACATTGGCGTAAAGCAAAGAGTATTGCCCGACCAGCGCTCTATAATGTCCGGCAAAACGGGTCTGCGCCTCAGCGACCACACGCGGCGGTAGCTCAGCGTTAACATCATGACTGCCGCTTAAACCACGCTGCACTAGTACATCGATGCCGTTGCCGACCCAGGTCAGTACCTGAGCGCGACTCACCACAGGAAAAGCCACTTCAGTTAACGTCAAATTGAGCGCCATATACAAGTCATGCGCACTGTCGACCAGCGTGCCATCGAGATCAAATAAAATACCCTGGTAGCGCATTAGCCCACCTTAGCGAGCTCAGAACGCATCGCATCAATGACCGTCCGGTAGTCTGGTTGATTGAAAATCGCCGAGCCTGCGACAAACATATCGGCCCCCGCAGCAGCTACTTCAGCTATATTGTCGACTTTAATGCCACCGTCCACCTCCAGGCGGATTTTACGACCACTGGCATCTATGCGCTCGCGTACCTGGCGCAACTTATCCAGCGTCTGCGGGATAAAGCTCTGACCGCCAAAGCCGGGATTGACAGACATAAGTAAGATTTGATCCACTTTATCCATTACATAATCCAGATAATGTAATGGCGTTGCCGGATTAAGTACCAATCCAGCCTCACAGCCGTATTCCTTAATCAAACCCAGACTGCGATCTATATGTTCACTGGCTTCAGGATGGAAAGTAATGATATCTGCACCCGCTTTTGCAAACTCCGGGATCAGACTATCCACGGGTTTGATCATCAGGTGCACATCAATTGGGGCGGTAATGCCATAATTGCGCAGTGCCTCACAGATCATCGGGCCAAACGTCAGATTCGGGACATAATGATTATCCATCACATCGAAGTGCACGACATCTGCGCCAGCATCTAACACCCTGGCAACGTCTTCACCCAACCTTGCAAAATCGGCAGACAAAATAGATGGTGCAATTAAGAACTCAGAATTATTATTGTTCTGCGACATACTACCCCCTGAAACAAAATGTCAGCGGCTACTGTAACTCATCTGAACGCTAAAAACACCTGATTGTTGGACACTGACAATTTGCGAGCAGCTGCCATTTTTGCAGGACAAAGCGATTGTTTAATAAACATACATAGTGTACTATTTATAGATAACTATTCACTGGGGATATGGTTATGTTAAGTCGGCTTAAAACACGGACGCTTTTGCTTACAGCTGCTTTAGTCTTGTCTGCTGGCGTGGTCTCATTCAGCGGTGACGATGACTTAGTCGCAAAAAATGAGATGTGTCAGTGCTCTACTACTCAGGTGAGCCACAACGCACCCTCAAATTTATGTAAGCTGGAGTCACACACTAGTTGGTATGCCTGGTTAACTGGCGGCAGTAGTAATGCGCAGTTTCACTACCTTGATCTACTGGAACTACTACTTGGCTCGGGTGACGAGCAAACGTCGAGTCAATTTTCGCAATTCTAATTGATACCAACACGCTTAATGACGCCTTTCATCGGGCAAGTCTTTAAGGCGAGTTGGTATTCATACACTATACTGTTAGGTATCTCGTTGCACATAGGAGCCAGGATGCCGTGACAGAACGATTCTTTATACTTATTCAAAGTGTACTTGCTGCGATGTTTGGTGTGCAAAGCCACGCTAAATATCGTGTCGATTTCAGCCAAAAACACTTTTGGCCTTTTGCCTTGTTGGCCGTGTGTTTTGTTATCGCACTGGTTATCGCCTTAGCCTGGTTTGTTAATGCCATTGTATTGTAACATGCCAGCCATTCCATGCGATTATTCGTGATATAAGGCCATCAGCTCATCAACCCGGTTACGGCCTGAGCCTTTAGGACTAATGGTTCTTTTTACCTGGATCACATCCAGGTGAGCCTGGCTGTAGATCTTGCGCGTGAGCACCGTATCATGGTTGGATATCAGGACGGGGGTTTGCTGTTCAAAAGCGGCCTTTTCTGCCAGGTTAGCAAGCTGCGCCTGATCGTCAAAGTTAAAACCCCCTTTGGCATAAGCTGTGAATGAGGCGGTTTTACTCAACGGCACATAGGGCGGATCACAATACACAACAGCCTTTTTAGGAATACGCCTAAAGACCTGCTCATAACTCAAACAGGTAAAGGTTGCCTGTTGTGCTTTTTCTGAAAAAAAGTACAGCTCATTTTCCGGAAAGTAAGGACGCTTGTACTTACCAAAGGGCACGTTAAAAATGCCCTTCAGGTTATAGCGACAAAGCCCATTGTAGCCATGCCGGTTCATGTACAAAAACAGAATCGCCCGCTCATAAACATCAACGCTTTCATTAAACTGCTGACGGTAAGCATAATAAGCATCGGGATGATTATTCAGATCAACAAACAACTTTCTGGCATCACTAATAAACTCGTCCGGAGTGCGTTGCAGCTCTTTGTACAGGTTAATCAGGTCCGCATTAATGTCATTGAGTATATAGTGCTTAAAATGACTATTGAGAAAGACAGAACCAGCCCCAACAAAGGGCTCCACCAGAGTTTCGGCCTCTTCATTTGCGGCTTGCAAGCGCTTGGTAATTTCTTCCACCAAGGCATATTTTCCACCTGCCCATTTTAAGAAAGCTCTGGTCTTTTTTTGCATGATCTGACTAGTTACCCCAAAGTAGCGCGATTCTACACTATTTTTGCGTTTGTGACTGTTGGATTTGTTGCTTAATTTGCACGATACGTTTAAAAAATGGCTGCCCCGCTAATACGGCTTCAGGTAATTCAGTCCGGGCCTGTTTCGCGTCATCTAAGGTTGCAAATGGCGCCAGGGTAACAAACCACCACGCCTTGCCTGCGCGCATAACCTGAGCGGTTCGGATCTGCGACAACTTATGTTGCTCGATATATCGCCGTGCCACGGACTCATCAGTCACAGCCAGCAGTTGAATAGTCCAGGCATTACTGTCTTGTGCTAAAAACCAGGCATTGTCTGATAAGCCTGAAACCGGATCCGGTTGCACCTGAGGTTCCGCTATGATGTTGGGCTGTGGTGTTTCAACCTGTTCATTCATGTCTGTTTGCTCAGCATCGCCGCTCTGAATATCTGGTTGCGTCAGCACTTGTGCGACCGCTGCCGACGCATTGGGTTCACCTTGTACATCTCTGTCAGACTCGTCAATGTGTTCAGCATCTTCTTCACTGGCTTCGATTTGACGCTCGTTCACAGCAATCTGGCCCAAGGTTAACGCGCCGAGTATAGATTGCACATCATGCTGCAATGGAACCTGAATGTCGCTGCTCTGTGATTGTTCTGCCAATGTCTCAGCGACAGGCTGCGCGGTTTCATCCGAGAGCGCCTCTTGCGCTGTCAACACAGTCGGTTCAGGCAATACCTCAACCGAGGTTACACCAACATCCTGTTGCAGACGTAATAAATCGGCCAAATCTTTTTGATAAAACAGCGCAACCAGGAACAAGGCCGTAATCACAACAAAGGCACCCAAAAAGCCTTTCCATTGCCGGCTACTCATCGTTTGTTTGGATTTCAGTGTCAATTGATGCTGGTTTTGCTGCCATTCAAGCAAAATGCTGGGGTTACCGCCCGCTTCACTCAAAAAAGTACTAAATATCGGGTCTTCTGAAGGTGGCAGCTCTGTAAAAAACATCGCCATCAGACGGCGACTTTCCATTAATGACAGGGGCTCCAGATGAATATCCAGCGCTTCAGGTAATATCTTAGGGGCCTGTCCTGTTACCAGGATATATAAAGTGTCCGGGGCCTTTTTAGCCAGCAGCTGAAGCTCCTGGATCAGTTCATCACTCAGGTGACGTGCACCATCAATGACCCAGAGGCACGGACCACAAGGTTGCTCATTATACAGAACGAAGAAATTCTCACTTAAGGACAGCTTATGATCGACCAGCGGTGCACGAAAGCTATTTTCTAACAGCTGCTGAACCAGCTCTGTGTCTTTAGTGTGTGCGCCCAACTTAACAAAGGCTTTGCTAAAGTCAGGGTACTTGTCTGTGATGAAAGACTCAGCCAGGTAACTTTTGCCTAGCCCTGAGTTGCCAACCAGGCAGATCAGGTTTTGTCCATACTCAAACTGCATTGCAATCCGGTCGACCAGAGCGGCACGACTCGGTAAGATTTGCGACTGCATCAGTGCCCTATTAGCTGGCCTAAGGTGTCATCAGATACGTCATCAACCAGCTGGCACTCGCCCAGACTGATAGGTACGATAAAGCGGATCTTACCTTGTTTATTTTTCTTATCTTTACGCATGTGAGAGATAAACTGTGCCGTTGTCATCGATGTGGGCGGTGCAACTGGCAGTTGATACATTTCTAGCAATGCCGCGATACGTGCGACTTCATGCTCTGTCAACGCGCCTCTAAGTTGTGCCAGACGGGCCGCTAACATCATACCCGCAGCGACCGCTTCACCGTGAAGCCATACGCCATAACCCATCTGCGCTTCAATGGCATGGCCAAATGTATGCCCCAGATTCAACAGCGCACGCAATCCTGCTTCTTTCTCATCTTGCGCGACAATTTCGGCCTTGATGGCACAGCAGCGATGGATCACTTGCATTAACAAGCCGGTGTCCAACTCGTGCAAGGCATTGCCATTGTCTTCAAGTAGTGTCAGAAAATCTTTGTCGTAAATCAGGCCGTACTTAATCACTTCAGCCATGCCCGCCGCGAATTCGCGTGGCGGCAAACTCTTCAGTGTATTGGTATCAATAAACACCGCTTTAGGCTGATAGAAAGCACCTATCATATTTTTACCTAAAGGATGATTGACGGCTGTTTTGCCACCAACCGACGAATCTACTTGAGACAGTAAGGTTGTCGGGATCTGAATAAATGGCACACCACGCTGATAGCAAGCAGCAACGAAGCCGGTCAAATCACCAACAACACCACCCCCTAAAGCAATCAGACAGGTATCCCGACCACAGTTGTGCTCAAGCAAAAATGCGTTAATACGCTCAAACCACTCCAGAGATTTGTATTGCTCCCCATCAGGGATGCAAAAATGAAGCGGCGCTTTGCCCTCTAACTGCGTGAGTAATGTATCCAGATACAAAGGCGCAACAGTCTCGTTGCTGATGATGACGGGGCGCGCATTGCCAATATGCTGCAATAACCGCCCCTGATCGGTAAGAAGATCTTGGCCAATATAGATAGGATAGCTACGCTCGTTTAAATCTACTGTTAATTCAAGCATGTGCCGTCACCTCCTATCTAGCCTACATGTTTAGAAATCTAACTTCTCAATGATTTGATTAGCAACCACTTTGGCGCTTTGTTCATCTGTGCGTACAACGTGATCCGCCACTTCTTTATAGAGTGGTTCACGTTCATCTGCCAGACGCACTAATACGTCGCGTGAATCTTCTTCTGTTTGTAGCAAAGGACGACGCTTATCGCGCTGGGTACGTGCTACTTGCTTCTCAATTGGGGTTTCAAGATAAACCACAATACCACGAGCAGATAGTTTGTTACGTACCTCTTTACTGATGACCGAGCCGCCGCCAGTAGCCAATACGATGCCTTGCTTTTCGGTAAGATCAGAAATCACGGTCTCTTCGCGACGACGAAACCCTTCTTCCCCTTCAATATCGAACACCCAGGAGATATCAGCACCAGTGCGGCGCTCGATTTCTTGATCTGAATCGAAGAACTCCAGATGTAATTGGTCCGCAATGTGACGACCAATCGTGCTCTTACCAGCCCCCATTGGGCCTACCAGAAATATATTACGTTTCTCAGCCATATCTTTTTAGTACAAACGAACTCTAAAATTTGAAATAAAACCCCGCCTAACGACCTGGCCCCAAAATTAAGGAGGGGATTATCTCAGCAATCAATGCGTGATTTCAAGTCAAAAGGCAACTTTCACGCCCATTATTGTTATTTTAGTCTGACTACAGTGAATCATGCATGATCTTAGGTGTCACAAAAATCAATAACTCTCTCTTTTCATTGATTTCTCGTGTGTTCCTAAATAGGACACCTAAGTAGGGTACATCTCCCAGTACAGGCACCTTGCTCACCGCATTGGTCATTTCCTGCTGATAAATGCCCCCTAACACCACCGTCTGACCATTCTCGACCAAGACCTGAGTCTGGATCCTTTGTGTATTTATCGCCACAGCCGGGCCATTGGCTGTTTGTACTGTATCACCCCGTGTGTCCTGGGTTATGACCAGATCCAAAATAATTTTATTATCCGGCGTAATTTGCGGTGTCACCTCTAAACTCAGCACCGCTTTTTTAAACTGAACGGTCGATGCACCACTGGAAGCCGACTCCACGTAAGGTATCTCGGTACCTTGCTCGATGCGCGCCGTTTTCTGGTTTGCAGTCGTAATGCTGGGTGTTGCGATGATCTCACCTTTGTTTTCTTGCTCTAAGGCAGACAACTCCAGGTCAATCAAAGTACCGTCTGACAACTTGGCAATGTGCATGCCCAGACTACCCGCCGGGTTTTGTACCGGCAAATTCACATTTAACCGTTCAGTCAAATCAGGGATGGTGCCACCCGATAACTTATTGGTTGCTTCCAGCGTACCAGAAATAGCATCGGTTCCCTGCTGATCACTGAACCCCCAGCGGATCCCCAAGTCTTCCTGGATATTATCTGACACCGTCACCATACGCGATTCAATACGGACCTGCTTCACTGGCACATCCAGCGTCTCGACCATACGTCTGACGTTTTCAATGCTACGCGAGGTGTCCTTAATCAGCAGAGTATTGGTCCGCTTATCCACAGAGACACTGCCACGCAGGCTGATGATGGAGTTTTCATCCGTTTTAAGTAAATCAGCGAATTCTTCTGCTTTAGCGTAATTAAGCTGAATGTATTCACTATATAAAGGTTCCAGCTCTTCGACCTGACGTTTTGCCTGCAACTCTTTTGCTTCTCTGGCAGCCAGCTCTTCAGACGGCGCCACCATCAAAATAGCCCCTTCCATGCGTTTATCAAGCCCTTTCACCCGTAACACCACGTCCAGCGCCTGATCCCAGGGGACACCATCCAGGCGTAAGGTAATGTTGCCCGTCACCGAATCACTGGTGACCAGGTTAAAGTTGTTAGTATCGGCGATTATCTGCAACACAGAACGGATCGGGATGTCCTGAAAGTTCAATGTGATCGGCTGTCCCTGATAATTTTTCGTATCCGCATACGAAAATTCCTGGTCGTCTTTCTCTACTGTCAGGGTAAAAATGTTGTCTAGTTGCTGATAATTGAACTTAAAAGCGCCATTAGGTTTGATCACCAAACGGCTTTTTCCCTCTTCACGGAAGGTTTCAACCGTACTCACAATGGTGCCAAAATCAACAACATCCAGCTCATATAATAACTCGTCTGGGATGGCAATATGATGAAAGTCTGCGTAAATCTGTCCGCCTCGCTCCTGCACATCAATCGCCGCCTGATTGGAGTCCAGAAAGGCCAGGATCTGAGCGGCGCCTTTATCTGTGCGACGGAAGTCAATATTCTGGATCCGATTCATCTCGCTGTGCAGCGCATCAGGTTGTGCATCCTCGCTAGAAACCGGAATTGGTTGATCTGAGACTTTGATATAAACCAGGTTGTTCTTAACCTCAGTGCGGTAGAGTTTGAGCGCAGACATTTCAACACTCAGCACAAATCCACCCTGCTCCATCCTGCTCTTGATCTGCTCGATCCCGGCTTGGTTCACTTTGAGCAGTTCCAGGCTTTCTTCGAATTCTGCATCCGGGAAAAACAACTCAATGCGTGCTGGTTCATTCAACACCTGCACTTTGGGTTCAATCGCCAGCTTTTCGTCAAACACAAGCTGTAGCTCGGTTTCTCCGGTCGGCACCGGGTTATAACGCACATCGTACAGCATTGGCATTGCCTGGGCGAGCATCGCTGTGCCCATTAAAATGCCACCCATCAGAGTTTTCACAACGTGTTTGATCCCGTCGCGCGCAATCATATTTTCACCTTTTTTATTCTTCACTGGCACCGACGTCCTCGGCTTCCACCATTTCGACTTTGCTCAGGCGCTCTTTCCAACACCCCGTTCCGTCCGGGATCAGCTCCATCAGTTCCAGATGGTCGGCTTGTACGCTCACCACTTTACCGTGATACAAACCCATGTATTCATTTTTCTTTATTCTGAACAAACCTTGCTCGCCAGCTCTGATCAACGCCCATACCGTCTCGCCACGCGTGATCGTGCCTTTCATCATCAGGTTGTCCAGCGCGTATTTTTCTAGCGGATCTCTGGGACGATTCGGATCTGGGTGAAGACAGTTTTTAACCTGCACCAGACGACTTTCAATGACTTCCGGTTGTGGGGCAACAAAAGGACTACGTAGCTGAGCCGCACTATAGGGGAAATGCTCAAACCGCGCCATTTCGGGCATAGGGTCTATGCTCGGGGTGGCATTCGCCTGCACCCGGTCAATAAACTCTTTTTGTTCTGCGGTGTTATCGTTACACCCTGTCAGTGCAATCATCGCAAACAAAACCAGCAGACGCCTCATTCTTCAGTCTCCTGTTCGTAGCGGTAGGTTTTTGCTACCACGCTAAACACCAACTGATTATTGCCTGCACCCTCGATACGAAAATCATGCAAACTCACAATACGCGGCAACTGCGCCACCTTGCTGACAAACTCACCAAACTCGTGATACGTCCCCACCACTTCAAGATTAATTGGCAGTTCCGTATAAAACTCTTTTTTAATCTCTGGCAGCCAGCCTATTTTTAGAAACGTCAGGCCACTGGACGTGCCAACATACGTTAAGTCATCGAGCAATCCCGGGGTTTCATTCGAGGTTGGCAGTTTTCTTAATAATTGAGAAAACTGCGCTTCCATGTCCTGCATTTGCTGTCGATATAACTCCAGGTTATTTGCCCGACCGTATTTGACTCGGTAGCTGGTGCGCAACTCTTCTTCTTTTTTAACCGCCCGTTCAAAGCTTGCCACCGACGCAGAGACCAGCATGCTGTAGCCTACGACCAGCATGATCAACACCACCACAGCACAACAAATGGCCTTCACTGGCATCGGCCACTCGCCGATGTTATCCAGTTCAATTTCGTTCCAGTCGATCTCCTGCAGCGACTTCAAATCAAGTTTCATGGCCTAGTTCTCCGCCTGCGTTGTCTGAGCTAACTCGGCGCGTTCTTTCTCCATTTGAGCGAACGTTTTAACGTAAAAATTCATCGTAAAGTTACTCAGTAAACGCTCTTCGCGCTCACCAGCGACAATCCCCTGAAGTAACGGATCACGCAACAAATAAGACGACTCAACTGCCCGCAGCATTTGTGACAAGCGATTGTTTGATTCACTGCGACCAATCACTTTGATCATGTTCTTTTGTCGCTCCAGGCTGGTCAGATAGACGCCCGCAGGTACCACGCGAGTCACCTCATCAATGATCTGCGTGCCCAAATTACGGTTGCTCTGCAACTCTTCAATCAATCGGATCCGACGCTGCAGGTTTTCTTTTTGTTGGTTCAACCCGCGGATTTCCCCAATCCGCTTATCCAGCTTTTTAATCTCACTGGACAGATAAAGATTCTTGATTTCCTGCCCTTCTTTAAGGGTGTCATAAAATGCACCAATGCCGTACATCAGCGCCAAGCTGGCAGCGACGATGACCCCCAGTATGGTCAGGAATTTTTGTTGAGAAGCCTGCCGTTGCTGCTCACGCCAGGGCAGTAAATTTATATGTGGCATGATGAAAAGCTCCTCAGTGCCAACCCCGTTGCGATGGCAAACTGCGCTCTGTGATTATTCAGTACACCTCGATCCACTTTAGGCGCTATTTCCATATTCGCAAACGGATCCGCCACAATCGCATGCACACCCAGCTCATCCACAAGCAAACGGTCGAGCCCTTCCACTTGTGCAGTTCCACCGGTCAAAACAATGTAGTCGACCTGCTCCTGGCCACTGGTCGTCATAAACATTTGTAGCGCACGACGCACCTGCTGTAACAACGAGGTCTGAAATGGCGCGAGTACTTCAAAGGTATAATTCGGCGGCAAATCACCGGTGGTTTTTGCCAATTCGGCCTGATCAAAACTCTTGTTGTAATATGCCACAATGCTATTGGTGTACTGCTCTCCACCAAAAACCTGGTCCCGGGTGTATAGCGTTTTACCGGACTGTACGACACTCACCAAAGTCACCACGGCACCAATATCAATGATCCCGACGACTTTATCGTAAGCATCAGAGGGCAGCTGTCCGTACAAAACTTCAGCAGAACGGGCTAGAGCGTAGCTTTCAACATCCACGACTTTCGCTTTTAAGCCTGCTTCTTCCAGTGCACTAACACGCGCCTGTACACTTTCCGTTCTGGCCGCAGACAACAACACATTGACCTTGGAAGGGTCCGCCTCATTCACCGTTAGCTTTTCGAAATCCAGACTGACCTCATCGAGTGGGTAAGGGATCAGGCTATCGGCTTCAATCGCGATTTGTGATTCTAATTCAGCATCGCTTAACGACACATCCATAAAAATCATTTTGGTGATGACCGTTTGGCCGGAGACAGCTACAGCAGCAAAGTGACTGGTTTTTGGCAAGCGCTTGCGTATTTTACTGATGACTTTACCGACCGCTTCAATATCCTGAATAGCACGCTCTTTCATTGCGCCTTTAGGTAAAGGTTCAATGGCAACCGCCTCAACCCGGAACCCAGCACTAGATTCGGCCAACAAAACTGCCTTTACACAGTGTGAGCCTATGTCTACCCCGACCATCATTGGAGCTTGTTTTTTTAAGAATTGACGCAACATGCCGTTAGCCCAAGTATCCAGAATTCTGTACAGTGTTAATTAAGAGTTTAGTCATTTAGGTACAGTTTGGCGAAAAGCGTTATACTACTTGCCAACTTTCGGCCACACTCCCATGCACCTTCATTAGGCACAAAGTAATTTACGCAAAAATTATTAATCGTTTTTTAATCAGGATATACTAACAGCGTCCGATTGTAATTGGGAGTCTCGCTAGGGATAAATTCGTGAATTTATTAAAAAGATTACTACAACTTATACTGCTTTGCACGACACTGGGCCTGCTTACCTTGTTCGGCCTTTATTACTATGTCAAATCTGACATTCCCAGTGTAAAGGTTTTAAAAGATGTACAGCTGCAAACCCCAATGCAGGTCTTTACCCGCGACGGCAAACTGATCAATCAGTTTGGCGAGAAACGCCGTATTCCGGTTAAAATTAATGACATTCCAGAGCCTTTACTCCAGGCTTTTCTGGCCACCGAAGACAACCGCTTTTATGATCATTTTGGCATCGATCCGATCGGCATTGTGCGGTCATTTATCGTCCTGGTCAGCACCGGAGAGAAAAAACAAGGTGCCAGTACCATCACCATGCAGTTGGCACGAAACTTCTTCCTGACCCGGGAAAAGGCCTATATTCGTAAAGTGAAAGAAATCTTTATCGCCTTACACATCGAACGATTACTGAATAAAGATGAAATTCTTGAGCTTTATCTCAATAAAATAGAACTAGGTCATCGTGCCTTTGGGATAGGGGCAGCCGCACAGGTGTATTATGGCAAGGAACTACACGAGCTGAGCCTGGCGCAAATGGCGATGTTGGCTGGCCTGCCCAAAGCCCCTTCAGCACTCAATCCAATCCGTAACCCGCAGCGTGCCAAGTTACGCCGCAACGTTGTGTTGGGCAGGATGCTGACTGAAAGCTACATCTCTCAGGCCCAGTACAACGAGGCCACTCAGGCACCGATCACGGCTAAACGACACGGCGCTGAAATAGAACTCTATGCACCTTACATATCGGAAATGGTTCGTGCATACATGGTGAAAACCTATGGTGAAGACCAAGCCTACAACTCCGGTTTTAAGGTTTATACCACAGTCGAATCCGATGTTCAGGCCGCTGCACAGCAGGCCCTGATCGATAACCTGCACGCTTATGATATGCGACACGGCTTCCGTGGCCCGCAAGCGCAATACTGGCAACCAGAGGAAGCCCCCTGGTCGACCACTCAAATCCTGGAAAAGCTGCGCAGTGTCAAAGAAATAGACCCGCTTCAAGCTGGTGTTGTGACGGCACTTGAAGAGCAAAGTGCCACAGTATTGCTCAAAGACGGCGCCTCTGTCACTGTGCCCTGGTCCGGATTAAAATGGGCGCGTGCATATATCACAGAGCGCCGTCAGGGATTACCGCCGAAACAAGCAAGTGATATTCTCGCGCCAGGTATGCAGATCTGGGTACGCAACAAAGACCAGAATTGGCTGCTCAGCCAGCTACCTCAGCCTGCCAGTGCGCTGGTGTCATTAGACCCACAAAGTGGCCGCATTAAAGCCCTGGTTGGCGGCTATAGCTTCCGTCAAAGCCAGTACAATCGGGCCGTTCAGGCTAAGCGTCAGGTTGGCTCAAACATCAAGCCGTTTATCTACTCGGGTGCACTGGAAGCGGGCTACACGTTGTCGACCATCATCAACGACGCCCCGATCAATCATTGGGATAAGAGCATGGGCGTCGCCTGGCGTCCGAAAAATAGCCCGGATGTGTACAGTGGCCCTATTCGTATCCGCCGCGCCCTGGCTCAGTCAAAAAACGTTGTGTCAGTGCGCTTGCTACGGGGTATGGGCCTCAACGCAGCTGCCGACCATATTCTCAAGTTTGGTTTTAATAACGAGGACATTGTCCGCAGTGAATCGCTGGCTCTGGGCAGTGCATCACTGACGCCGCTGGAAATGGCCCGCGGTATGAGTGCCTTTGCCAATGGCGGCCACTTGGTCGAGACCTATTTTATTGAAAAACTCACTGACAGTTATGGCAATGTTCTGGGAGCTGCTCAGCCACTGAGCATCTGTAGTGAAGAAGAATGGGAAGTCGACCAGTACACCTGTGCACCACGGATCATCTCTGAACGTAATGCATTTTTAATCGCCGACGCAATGAAAAGCGCGATCTGGGGTGGTGGCAGCTGGAAACACAAAACCGGCTGGACTGGCACTGGCTGGCGTGCACAGGCGCTAAAGCGCAAAGATCTAGCCGGCAAAACCGGCACCACCAACAGCTCGGTCGATACCTGGTTTACCGGGTTTAATCGCAACGTACTCACCACAGTCTGGGTCGGGTTTGACGATCCGGGCAAGTCACTGGGCCGCGCAGCGTACAATGCCAATCTGGGCAAGCAACAGGTCGTCGGTGCCGAAGCGGGTGCCACGTCAGCACTACCTGGCTGGGTACAGTTTATGCGCGCAGCATTAAAAGACGAGCCACTTGCACCGATTGACCCGCCTCCGGGCCTGGTGTCTGTGCGCATCGATTTAAAAACCGGGCTATTGAGTGAGCGCAACGACCATACCAGCCGTTTCGAATATTTTGAACGTGGCACTACCCCAACAAAATACGTACTTGAAACGGGCTCCAGTACGCCGTTTGAAGAGCAACTCCCGGATACAGAAGAGCTGTTTTAATAGCCACAACGCAAAAAGGCCGGTGTCAATCACCGGCCTTTTTGTCTTTCTTTAAGATTATCTCAACTGTTGTGTTAACCAGTATAGGTCGGAGTGGATCCCCGCTGCGGTGACTTCTTTACCCGCACCCGGCCCTTGAATCACCAAAGGGTTTTGTTCATACCACTGAGTGGTTATCACAAAAATGTTGTCTCCCGGGGTCAAATTGGCAATCGCGCTCCCCTGAGCAACTTGCGCAATACCCACTTTGGCATGGACTGTTCCTGATGCGTCAATCTCCAGAGCACCGGTATACCTCAGTACTTTGTCAGCGGCCTGGGCTGCTTCCTGACGCTGCTGATAAAACGTATCTAACTCATCTTTGCGTGCTAAAAAGGCTTCCCAGCTGCCTTCAGCCAATGACTCAGGCATCAGCGCCTCTAAGGCAATGTCGTCCAGCTCCAGCTGCAAACCCAGTTCGCGCGCCAGGATCAATAGCTTGCGCTGCATATCGCGACCGGATAAGTCTTCTCTGGGATCCGGCTCGGTATACCCCATCTCTTGTGCCGCCAATACCAGCTCAGAGAAAGGACGAGTGCCATCAAAACTGCTGCACAACCAGGATAAAGTGCCCGAAAACACCCCTTCAATGCGCACCACTCTGTCGCCGCTATTTTGCAGATCGGCCAGCGCGAAATTGACTGGCAGTCCGGCTCCAACGCTGGTGTTATAGCGCCACAGCAAGTTACGTTCTTGTAATTGAATACGTAATGCCTGATACCAGTCATGCTGTGCAGTTCCGGCATACTTATTGGCGCTGATCAAATGGCAATCATGGGCCGCAAAATCAGGGTAAAGCTGGCTAAATGCCTCACTGGCCGTGATATCAATCACCACCTTGTGTTCGTAATCCAGCTCACTGATGCGCTCCAGCAGCTCTTCATGCGAGTAATCCTGCGCTTCACTTTGCCACTGCTGCTGCCATTGCGACAATGTTAAGCCACTCGGGCAGAACACCATTTTCTGTGAGCGCAACAATGCCACCACTTTCAGATCAAACTGGCTCTGCAGGCGCGCAATCTGTTGCTGACACTGGCTCAGGAAGACCTCACCAACATTGCCCAGGCCGGCGATAATCACCGCCAGTTCACGTCCTTTATTCACCAGTTTATCGTGCAAAATAGCCAACACATCACTGTCAATGGCCTGATCCGTGAGGAATAAGGCATAGTCTGTGGCACTGTGAGTAAAGCGCACTACCACGGCCTGCTCATCCAGAACCGCCTGTGCCTGGCGCACTAACGGTGTAATGTCCGGACTAGGTGCAACCACAGCAAAACCACGCAGATGCGATTCAACGATGGTGACCCGGCCACTCAGGCGCAAAACAACCTGATGTGTGAACTCACTGGGCACCAGCAAGTAATCTTCGCCGTTTTGGTTAAAGTGATGGATGCCATGCTGGATCAGCTGACTAAGCGCCCCGACTTCGCCAGAAACCAGGGTATCAACGCGCAATAAATCCAGATCGCCAAAGGTGGTCACAAAGCGCTTTTCTTTACTGTAGCCTTGCTTGACCACTTCGGTGCCCTGCACGTCAGGGTCAAAACTGCTGCGTACCTGGAGCTTAATGGCGGTCTCTTTAAGTGGTGACAGGGTTTTTGCGTGCAAAACCGGGTTGCCAAGCCGTGCCAATAAATTAGCCTGCGCACGGCACACTTTACTGTACTTGATTGCATTACCCACTTTACGTGGATCCGTACTGAAAACACCTGGCGTGTCAGTCCAGATAGACACAGACGCCGCGTCTAAATAGCTGGCTAATAATGTGGCGCTATAATCACTGCCGTTACGCCCCAGTGTGACCGTATTACCTGCACTATCCGCGGCAATAAAACCAGTCACGACATAAATTTTGTCCTGATCAAGTGCCTGATGGCAGGCACTGCGATTTTGACTGTGCATCAGTTGTCCCTGATGCTGGGTAAACAAAGTACGCGCATCAACATCCTGCGCAGCAATATTTAAGGTGTTCAACAAAGCTGCCAGTAAACGCGCTGACCAGATCTCACCAAACGCCAACAACGGGGCTTCGAGCAACTGGCGTGACTGTGCCTGACGACCGATGCTGCTCAGCTCATCCCGTAATTCAGCAACCAGCGAGGATTGCTGCGCTGCGGAAAATAGCTCATCAATCAGCTGCAACTGATGGTTTTCCACTTGCAACAAGATGTCACTAAAAGCCCGCTCGTCCTGCTGCTGATAACTCTGCCACAAGGCAACCAAAGTATTGGTGGTTTTGCCTGCTGCCGAAACCACGATACAGTCACCGCTCTGGCACTGCCCAATGATGATATTGGCAACCGCCTGATAGCGAGCAGCCGAGCTTAAACTCGACCCGCCGAATTTATGTACTGCTTTTGTCATTTCTTCTACCACAATGCCGTATGTGCTGGCGAGAGCTTAAATGCTTTCGCATTGTCACTGGAGTTGCCTTGCGCGGCCTTCACCGCGGCAAATGCCTGCTCAAAGTCTGCTAATAAATCGTCGATTTCCTCAATCCCCACCGAAATGCGGATCAGTGTGTCACCCACACCCGCCTCAAGCCGTGCAGCCGGGTCCATACCGGCATGCGTCATGGTTGCCGGGTGACAGATCAAACTTTCAACGCCTCCCAGGGATTCTGCCAGGGAGAATTGTTTCACGCTGGTCAGGAACTTAGCGGCATCCGCCAGTTCCCCTTTAATATCAAAACTCACCATGCCACCGAAGCCTTGCTGCTGCTGTTTCGCCAGTGCGTGCTGAGGGTGGCTTTCCAGCCCGGGATAGTACACCTGGCTAACAAACTCTGATTGCTCAAGGTAACGTGCAATCGCCAGCGCATTTTCCTGATGCTGTTTAAGGCGAACATTGAGCGTACGCAAACCGCGCAGAGTCAGGTAACTGTCAAACGGCGCACCCGTGATGCCGATATTATTGGCCCACCAGGCCAGTTCATCACCCAGCTCTTCGGTTTTGGCAATCACAGCGCCACCCACAACATCCGAATGACCATTGATATACTTAGTGGTGGAATGCACCACGATGTCGACGCCAAATGCGATGGGGTTTTGCAGTGCCGGCGATAAGAAAGTGTTATCAGCGGCAACCAGCGCACCGCACTGTGCCGCGACATCCACAACAGCCTGGATATCCGTTAAGCGCAAAATAGGATTGCTCGGTGTTTCAATCCAGACCAGTTTAGGTTTAATGGCCAAAATTTCCTGCAAGCTGTCGCTGCGCGTCAGATCCAGTACTTTTACCTTGAGCAAACCGCGCTTTTCCAGCGAGGTAAACAAGCGATAGCTGCCCCCATAACAATCGTGTGGGATCACTAAGGTATCATCAGCATTCAGTAACTGAGTCACCAGATGAACCGCAGCCATACCTGTTGCGGTAATGATCCCCTTAGCGCCACCTTCCAGTTCCGCCAGTGTTTGCGCAAGAATATCGCGATTAGGGTTACCACTACGGCCATAATCGTAATCACGCTTCTTATCAAAATCCGCGAAAGAATAGGTAGTCGACAGATAAAGCGGCGGCACCACCGCACCATGATGCTTGTCGGCATCTATGCCTGTACGTACCGCTATGGTTGACTTGTTGCTTTGGCTCATAGGTCACCTGGATGAATTAGATGTTTAGACGTCTAAAAGGTTAGATGAACAAAAGTTAGAAGTCAAAACATTTATACCGCTAAATGGCTAAATAACTAGTATTTGACTATCTTTTTTAAACCGATAAAATTTCGCCACTCAACGCGAACTCTATGCTAATAAGACTGAGTATTTGAGCTTAAACTATGGCAAATGACGTGCAACATTGCCAACAGAGAGCCTACGTGTCACGGTTGGATCCATACACAGTACACAGTCTTATTCGCATTGCATCTACAACACTGAGGCAAGTACATCACTATGGCTAAATGGAACGGTGAATATATTCACCCTTATGCAGAACACGGTAAGAAATCAGAACAGGTAAAAAAGATTACTGTTTCTATCCCGCTCAACGTACTGAAAGTGCTAACCGATGAGCGCACCCGTCGCCAGGTCAACAACCTGCGCCACGCGACGAACAGTGAGTTACTGTGTGAGGCATTTCTGCATGCCTTTACCGGCCAGCCACTCCCTGGTGACGAAGATCTGCGCAAAGACAATCCGGAAAAAATCCCGGCGGAAGTCCGTCAGATCATGACGGAAATGGGTCTGGAGATCCCAGAGATTAATGAAGAATAATCTGGCAGCGACAGTGAAATATAGCGATAAAAAAAGCCTCACATTGTGAGGCTTTTTTTTGCTCAAACTGGCTTAGGCCATGTAGTTTTCTGGCATCTCAATTTGTGCAACACCCGATTCTACCGCAGCCTCAGCAACGGCCCTGGCGATACGCGGCAACAAACGCGGATCCATCGGCTTAGGAATAATGTAATGTTCACCAAACTCCAGGCTGTCCACATCCGCCGCTTTGAGTACTTCAGCAGGCACCGGCTCTTTGGCAATGCTGCGGATTGCTTCTACCGCTGCAATTTTCATTTCATCGTTAATGGCCGTAGCACGCACGTCCAGCGCCCCCCGGAAGATGAATGGGAAACACAGTACATTGTTCACCTGATTAGGGTAATCGGAGCGGCCCGTTGCCATGATCAGATCATCACGCGCACCATGTGCTACTTCCGGGCTGATCTCAGGGTCCGGGTTAGAACAGGCAAATACCACAGGTTTATCAGCCATTAACTTCAGATCTTCCGGTGACAACAGATCCGGGCCAGAGACACCCACAAACACGTCAGCGTCTTCGATCACGTCCTGTAACGTGCGCTTGTCCGTGTTATTGGCAAACAACTTCTTGTATTCGTTGAGATCATCACGGCGAGTATGAATAACCCCTTTGCGGTCAAGCATATAAATGTGTTCACGTTGTGCGCCACACTTAATCAAAAGCTCCATACATGCGATGGCAGCTGCACCCGCTCCCAGACAGACGATAATGGCGTCATGGATGTTCTTGCCCTGGATCTCCAGCGCGTTCAACATACCCGCAGCGGTGACAATCGCTGTGCCGTGCTGATCATCATGGAACACCGGCACATCACATCGCTCAATCAGCGCACGCTCAATCTCAAAACACTCAGGTGCTTTGATGTCTTCCAGATTAATACCGCCAAAGGTATCGGCAATGTTTGCAACTGTATTGATAAAGTCTTCAGTGGTACGGTGCTTAACTTCAATATCAATTGAATCCAGGCCAGCAAAGCGCTTAAACAGCAAGGCTTTACCTTCCATCACTGGCTTGGATGCCAAAGGGCCCAGGTTGCCTAATCCCAAAATAGCAGTACCATTACTGATCACAGCCACCATGTTACCTTTGCCTGTGTAACGGTATGCATTGCTGGGATCGGCCGCGATTTCACGAACCGGCTCCGCAACACCCGGGCTATATGCCAGGGCTAAGTCTTTGACGGTTTCTGCAGGCTTGGTCAACTCTACGCTGATTTTTCCTGGAACGGGGTGGGCATGGTAATGTAACGCTTGTTCACGAAAGTCTGACATGACGCGATTTTTTCCTACGAAGAAGTTGAAAGTGAGAGTGAGATAAAAATTCGCTAACTGGTTTAAACCATACCTTTTTTAAAAATTAATTCAAGCCATATCAGGTCTATCCTGTTAAAGCAAAGATAGTTGGAAGTTAGCAATATTTAGCGACTTTTTTGCTACTTTTCGGCAAACTTAACTCACAATAAATGATCCGATAAGTGTCACTTTCAGTTCAAAATAGCGTCATTTTTATGCGGAATATAAATCAGATGAATAAAACAACAATAAAAAACAAGTTCCCGACTTTTAGCCGAAAAATACAGGATTTTACCAACACTTAACGGACATTAGATAACAAAAAGCGAGACATTAGCAGGGATAGCTATGCATATTAATCAGGTGAATATGGTCATTCAGGGGAAATTTACGCTGTGATAAGACTGCCACATGGATGCGTTTTGACAAGCACAATAGCACACAGATTTACAGGCGATAGTCACCTATTACTGGAAACTTTACTAACCAAACGGCACTGATCCGTCCACTTAGCATAATAAAATACGACATACCAAAAAATCGAAAGTGGCAGGCTCCAGAAACGAAAAAAGCACCCGAAGGTGCTTTTTCTACAGCAAAAGTAAAACTTACTTCTTGCTGCTAAGCGCGCCAAAGCGCTTGTTGAAGCGGTCAACACGACCACCTGTGTCTAGGATCTTCTGCTTACCAGTGTAGAACGGGTGACATGCAGAACATACGTCCAGGTGAATGTCTTTACATAGTGTTGAACGAGTCTCGAATTTGTTACCGCACGAACAAGTTGCTGTAATTGTTTCGTACGTAGGATGAATACCTTCTTTCATAGGACACCTCTAGTTAAGGCCGTATCGCTCTCCAAACCCGAAGTCTGGCACCATACGTAGTTATACAAAAATTGTGGACGCGTATTTTAGGGTCAATCGGAATGATCCACAAGCAATAAATGCAATTTAACTGTTATTTTTTGCGCAATCTCGGAATGTAGCCGCAAAATATGCCAAGCACACCAAACTCCCCCACCACTGGCATGCATTTTTACTCTGTTACGGTATACTGAGCCCGTGTTCTGTTAGCACCCTATATAGCAATCAGGCACCAGTCCTTAACTTTGATATTCAGATGCCGGAGTCTCCATGCGCTTCGCCGAAGTCGCTTTAAAAGTGCCTTTACATAGAACCTTTGATTACCGCCTCGAGCCACAACAGCAGCCCTGTGTGGGCGGCCGGGTCAGAGTAAAATTTGCCAACCGGGCCTGTGTTGCCATCGTCGTCGCCTTAAAGTCTCACAGCGATGTGCCCGCAGAAAAAATAAAAGCCGTTGAGTCTGTACTGGATACTGCCCCTGTGCTGTCGCCAGAGCACCTTGGATTTTTGCGCTTCGGAGCCCAGTACTATTGTCACCCTCTGGGCGAAACCTTATTTACTGCCCTGCCAGGCGCACTACGCGAGGGCGAGCAAGTTGATAAGACCCAGGTGCCGGTACTGACGCTGACAGCCGCCGGGCGTGAAACCACTCAGCTCAGAGCAAAAAAACAATTGGCATTGCTTGAGCAACTGCGCAGTGCCGGAGATGCCACCGCCAGTGAGCTCAAAACGCTGGGCTTCTCGCAGGCACAGATCAAAGCCTTGCTAGAAAAAGCACTGATCCAGGAAGAGCTGCGCACCGATACGCACTGGCAATCCAAACCTTTGCAGCTCGGTAGTAAACCCAGACTCAACCCAGAGCAGGCTACTGCCTGCAGTGCCATCAACAGTGAGACCGGGTTTCGCACCTTTTTACTCGAAGGTGTGACAGGCAGTGGTAAAACCGAAGTGTACCTGCAAAGCCTCGAAGCCATCTTAGCCAGCGGCAAACAGGCGCTTGTGCTGGTACCAGAAATAGGGCTGACGCCACAAACGGTGAACCGCTTTAAACGCCGCTTCGAGGGATTGCCCATTGATCTTTGGCACTCTAATCTCACCGACAACGAACGCTTACACACCTGGCGTCGCGCCGAGCTGGGAGAGTCAGCGCTGGTGATTGGTACCCGCTCAGCCATCTTTTTGCCCTTTCAGACATTGGGCATGATAGTGGTCGATGAAGAACACGACGGCTCGTTCAAACAACAAGACGGGTTACGCTACCATGCTCGTGATCTGGCGGCCTACCGTGCTGCACAAGGCCGCATTCCTTTAATCCTCGGTACAGCTACTCCGGCACTGGAAACCCTGCAAAAGGCCCTGCAAAACCGCTATCAACTGCTGCCACTCACCAAACGAGCCCAAACCCAGCAAGATAACCGCTTTATGTTGGTTGATATGAAAGGCCAGGCCGAGCAATCCGGATTTGCCAAGACCAGTCTGGATACCATGGCTGCCACACTGGCACGCGGACAACAGGTTATGGTATTTCTCAATCGGCGTGGCTTTGCCCCGACGCTTATCTGTCATGAATGTGGCTGGCTGAGCAACTGCACCCGCTGCAGTACCAGCGCCACCTATCATAAATCCCTTAGCCGTCTGATCTGCCACCACTGCTCTGAACAAGCGTTTGTGCCCGTGCAATGCCCTGACTGTGGCAGCACCCAGATCATGCCCACCGGGTATGGCACAGAACAACTAGAAGAGTTTTTATCCCAGCAATTTGCTGATTTTCCGGTGCACCGTATAGACCGGGATTCAACCCGTCGTAAAGGCAGCCTCGAAACCGTGCTGGATGAAATTAATCAGGGCGGTGCGCGATTGCTCATTGGCACTCAGATGCTCGCCAAAGGGCACCACTTCGCAGACGTCAATCTGGTGGTGATCCTCGATGTCGACAGCGGCTTGTATTCATGCGACTTTCGCGCCACGGAGCACATGGCGCAGCTCATAACCCAGGTCGCTGGCCGGGCTGGGCGCAGCGGTGAAGCCGGTACCGTGCTGTTGCAAACCCACTTCCCGGAGCATCCTTTGTTACAAGATCTGGTCAACAACGGCTATCAGGATTTTGCCCGCTATGCATTGCGCGAACGCGAGGAAACCCAGATGCCTCCCTACAGCCACCTGGCTTTGATCCGTGCGGAAGCCACCAACGCACAGCTGGTTATGGCGTTTTTATCAGATCTGGTTCCAGCCACCCCCTACCCTGGTATACAATTACTCGGACCGATCCCCGCGCCGATGGAACGCCTGGCCGGAAAGTACCGATATCAATTGCATATTCAGGCAGCGCAACGCAAAGTACTGCATCAATACCTGGCGCAACTGGCTGATTATATTGGCCAGCATAAACTCGCCAACCGGGTGCGCTGGAGTATTGACGTTGACCCTATGGATACCTATTAAAAAACGTTATGGCACAACACGACTATATAAATAAAAAGCCGGGCGGCAGAAAAACCGCCAAAGGAAAGACCGCCAAACCCTTTCCAAAATTTTTTGCTGCGCTGACACTGGTGTTGATCGGTGCCTTTGGTTATGGCCTGTGGTACATCAAGCAACACGGCGAACCAGAAGCACAGCCTGTCAGCCCAGCGCCCGCAAAGACAACTGCGCAACCGAAAGCCGAAAAAGATCTGCCACGCCCGCCTGACTTCATCAAAGACATTAAAGATCATGAGGTGAAAGTCAAAGTTAAGAAAATAGAGAGCCAGGGCCCCTATCAGATGCAATGTGGCTCATTCAAAACTTATAAGCAGGCAGAACAAATGAAAGCCAGGATGGCGTTTGCCGGGCTGATCGCCGAGATCCGCCGCACTGAAGGTTCTAATGGTGTCTGGTACCGGGTGCGTCTGGGTCCCTATGACACTAAACGGGGCGCTGAGAGCGATAAAAATAAGCTGGAGCGGATAAACATCGTCAGCTGCGGGATCTGGAAGTGGACTTGATCTTAGTGAAATCGTCCCTATCTCTACCCTAATTGATTTTATACTTGAGGCATGTGCCTCCTGATTAAGGAATACTATGACAACTATCGTGAGTGTTCGCCGAGGCGACAAAGTCGTAATTGGCGGAGATGGCCAGGTATCACTTGGCAATACGGTAATGAAAGGCAACGCTAAAAAAGTGCGTCGCCTCTACAACGGTAAGGTACTTGCAGGCTTTGCCGGTGGCACTGCCGACGCCTTCACCCTGTTTGAACGCTTTGAAACCAAACTGGAAATGCACCAGGGCCACCTGACTCGTGCGGCCGTGGAAATGGCCAAAGACTGGCGAACCGACAGAGCACTGCGCAAACTGGAAGCCTTGCTGGCCGTTGCCGATGAAACCGCATCATTGATCATCACAGGTAATGGTGACGTTGTTCAGCCAGAGCATGATCTAATCGCCATCGGCAGTGGTGGTAACTTTGCTCAGGCAGCAGCCACTGCGCTGATTGAGAACACCGACCTGAGTGCCCGAGAAATTGTGGAAAAGAGCCTTAAAATCGCAGGTGATATCTGCGTCTTTACCAACAATTTCCAAACCATCGAAGAATTGTAATAGGAATTGCCATGACAGCAATGACCCCAAGAGAAATCGTCCATGAGCTGGACCAGCATATTATTGGTCAGGACAAAGCAAAGAAAGCCGTCGCCATCGCACTCAGAAACCGCTGGCGTCGTATGCAGCTTCCTGAAGAACTGCGTACTGAAGTCACCCCCAAAAATATTCTGATGATTGGCCCAACGGGTGTAGGTAAGACCGAAATCGCCCGTCGCCTGGCTAAGCTGGCAAACGCGCCATTCATCAAAGTTGAAGCGACTAAGTTCACCGAAGTTGGTTATGTGGGTAAAGAAGTCGAAACCATTATCCGCGATTTGGTCGAAGTGTCTTTTAAAATGACGCGCGAGCTGCAAACCAAAAAGCACAAACACCGTGCCGAAGAAGCCGCTGAAGAACGCATTCTAGATGCGCTGCTGCCACCAGCCAAAGATGCCTGGGGCGAAACTCAGCAGAGTGATAACAGCTCTACACGTCAGGTATTCCGTAAGAAGCTGCGTGAAGGTCAGCTGGATGACAAAGAGATCGACATTGACATCGCCGAAACAGCACCTCAGGTTGAGATCATGGCACCGCCAGGCATGGAAGAAATGACCAATCAGTTGCAGGGCATGTTCCAGAACTTGTCAGGCGACAAAAAGAAAAGCCGCAAGCTAAAAATCAAAGAAGCCTTCAAGCTGTTGATTGAAGAAGAAGCCGCGAAGTTGGTCAACCCGGAAGAGCTAAAAGAGCAGGCGATTTTTGCCGTTGAGCAAAATGGTATCGTGTTCATTGATGAAATCGACAAAATCTGTAAGCGTGGCGAAGCCTCAGGACCTGATGTCAGCCGTGAAGGGGTTCAGCGCGACCTGCTGCCACTCATTGAAGGCTCGACCGTCAGCACCAAGCATGGCATGGTAAAAACAGACCACATTCTGTTTATCGCTTCGGGGGCATTCCAGATGGCTAAGCCTTCTGATCTTATCCCTGAGCTGCAAGGTCGCTTACCGATCCGTGTTGAGCTCGAAGCACTTACAGCAAAAGATTTCAAACGCATTCTGACTGAACCACATGCGTCACTCACAGAGCAGCAACAAGCGCTGATGGACACCGAAAGCGTCAGCATCGCATTCAGTGATGATGCCATCGAACGCATTGCACAGGCTGCCTGGCAGGTGAATGAGAAAACGGAGAACATCGGTGCCCGTCGTCTGCACACGGTGATGGAAAAGCTAATGGAAGAGATCTCTTTCGATGCCTCCGATAAAGCCGGTGAGTCGCTGACGATAGATGCCGCCTATGTCGACAAGCATTTAGATATGCTGGTGCAGGACGAAGACCTGAGCCGCTTTATTCTTTAACGGAATCCCGCCCGATCACAGATCGGGCTTTTTTATGCCTATGTATCAAGTTACCAAACTGCATTACCACACCCGTCAGAGTCAGCTTGATGTGTACTTTGATGATGGTCTGACGCACACACTCAGCGCCGAGTTTTTACGGGTCCACTCCCCGTCAGCTGAGGTCCAGGGACATGGTCCCGGTCAACAGCAACTGGTCCTCAATAAGCAGCATGTAGCCATCAGCCAGATTGAGCCGGTCGGCCATTATGCAGTCAGACTGGTATTCGATGACGGTCATAACTCGGGGTTGTTCAGCTGGCAATACCTGCGAAAACTCAGTGAGCAAGAAGATGAGCTATGGCAACTTTATCAGCAGCGTGTGGCCGCACGCCACGATGTGCCCATTAAGTTTACGCCCTGACCCACTGTGATACACACAAAAAAGGCGACCTGTGGTCGCCTTTTCTTTTACCAAACCCAGTGAACCGGGTTGGCACTACACCTGGTATTTTTCCACCGACTCGTATAAATTACGCGCCTGCTCTGAGAGCTCTTCACTGCTTTGTGCATTGCTGCTGGCATGATCTGACGCCACCTGGGCAATGTCTCGGATCTTCACAACATTTTTGTTTACTTCAGAGGCCACCTGTTTTTGCTCATCTATCGCGGTGGCGATATGGGTGCTCATTTCCATTATTGTTTGCACATCTTCGGTGATCATTCCGAGCAAATCGCCTGCGCGTTCCGCCTGTGCCACACTTTCATTCCCCTGCTCACGACACTGCTCCATGATATTAACCACTTCACGTGTACGCTGTTGCAAGGTTGAAATGATGCTTTCGATTTCCTGCGTCGAATCCTGAGTACGTTGCGCCAGCGAGCGCACTTCATCCGCGACCACAGCAAAGCCTCGACCTTGCTCACCGGCACGAGCCGCCTCAATCGCCGCATTCAGTGCCAACAGATTGGTTTGCTCTGCGATACCGCGGATCACATCCAGTACCGAGCCTATCGTTTCGCCATCGCGTTCTAACTGGCCCACCACGTCGGATGCACCACCGAGCGATTCAGACAGCTGCATAATGTGCTCTATCGTTGCAGTCACCTCAGAGCGCCCTAGCTGTGCATTCTTGTTGGTTGACTCGGCTTTGTCTGCCGCCGCTTCGGTATTGTGCGAAATATCCTGGATCGTGGCCTGCATCTCAGTGGCCGCCGTTGCCACCATATCGGCCTCGTGCAACTGCTCAGTCATACCTGCACTGGTCTGTGCTGTGGTATCCGATAAATGGTGGGTTGCATCATTGATGATCGCAAGCGCACTGTTTACATCGCCAATCAACTCTTTAAAGTCGCCAATCAGACTATTGAAGTCTTTGGTCATCAGAGTAATTTCATCGTTACCCGTCTGTTCGATGGGGATGCGTAAATTATTCTCACGACGGATCCGCTCTATGGTCTGATAAACCCGCTCAACCGGACGAATAATTGACTGGCTGGTCGACAGCACCAGCAGCATCACTACCACAGAGGCCACCACAAAAATGATCAGGGCAGCCATCTGCGCCATTTGCGTATTCTCTGTGACAGCTTGCTTTGCCTGATCGACAATTCGTGCGACGACTGCATCACTTTGCTCAACGCTCTTCTTCATGCTGCCCAGGGCACCACTTTGAAGGTCCAGGCCAAGCTTGGTCTGTGCATCAACTAAATTTCTGAAGCGCGTTTGATATTGCTTTATCAGGGTCTGGATCTGACGCTCATACTGCGCATCAAAGCCAGCCGCTTTGACCTGTCCCTCAAATTTGCTGATTTGATCGTCAAACTTTTTGAGGTATTTCAGGTCCAGTCGCAGCATAAAGTCTTTTTCTGCGCGTCTGAGCATCAACATACTGACCAGCAGGTCATCACGTGATTGCTGTTTGAGCATCGTCTCTACTTCGTGGACCGCGCTACGAAGCGCGCCATAGAGACCATCCTTTGGATGCAGTCCTATGGTTTGTTGTAACTCAACAACGTGATTGAAATCATCTACGTAGGTTTGCGCAAGACGTTCGAACTCTCGTAAATTGCCGTCGTCGATACCGAACTCAGCAAATATCTCGTCCAGTAGGCCAGCTTTACGTTGCAGCTCGCTGTAGTCCTTGGCATATAAATCCAGTGCCTCAGTATCTTTATAGAACAAAAAGTTCTTTTCATGTTTGCGCATTGAGAGCTCATGAATATCAAGCTCTTCAGCATACTGAATGGTTTCATTCAGTTTACGCATGGTACTGGCTTCGATCATGATCACTGCCAGCATAACGACTAAAGCCACACCCACCACCAGCGCATTTAACTGCAAGCGCCGCTTGATGGTCAGATTTTCCAGAAATGCCATACGGTTACCCAATTATTACAAGACCTGCAATAGAGTATAGATTATTCCGTCAGCAACGCCGCGCACTATTTGCTATTTTTGCACGACTTTATTACTAAATGCACATTAATTAAGCGGCCTTTGGTGCTTTATTGAGCACCGCTTGCCAGAGCGTATCATGTAACTCATTGACATTATGCCATTGTCCCTTTGTCAGCCACAGCGCCAACGGCGTCGCATCACTGGGGAAATTAATTTGCTGTCCACCCGGTGATTCTAACCATTCATCCAGCGCCTCTGAATTTAGGTAATTCATTACCTGGGCTAATCCCAGCGATTGTAAGGTCATGGCATTGCTTTGTTGCTCAAACTGACCCTGTAATGGTTTTAACAGCAGCTTTTTACCAAACTTAAGCGCTTCACTGGACAATTCAAATCCGGCATTGGCGACCACCCCGGATGCATTGGCTAAATCGGCAATAAATCCTTCTCGCGACGGCGCACGCAGATGAATATGATTCAGTGACGTATCGTGCGCATCCGGGTGATAACAGTAAAACTCCCGGTCAGGAAAGTCTTTGAGTAACTCGACAATATGCGACAAATCTTCAAAGGGCAGATACACCAGCACTTTATTGGCAATAGACTGATTGCCAAAATCCCCCACCTGATAGGGAATAAAAGGCGGCACGATGTTTTCCGCGAAAGGTTGCCAGTGCACACCCAGGTGAATGTCTGCCGGCGCGAACCAGCGAATGAGCGAACGCAACATAAAGTTGCCGCCAAAGATGGGCACTTTGGGTGATAAGAAAGCACTTTGATGACTCATTGCAACCACAGGTACCTTGGCACGGCGTGCAGCCCAGGCCGTCACGGGTTCAAAGTCGTTAAAGACCATGTCGTAGCCTCGCATATCAAAGCGTTGTACATCCTTCACAAAGCGTCCGACACGTAATTGCTGAAGCGTCCCCTGGTAATGTAGTCGACCATGACGGGTCGCAAAGCTGATCCCACGACGAGTTTGGTAGTCTCCAAACACCGACATATCAAAATAACGCTCATCCGGGCGGCCAGAAAACACATAATCGACATCAACGCCCAAACGCGTAAAACACTCTGCCATCACCCGGGCGCGGGTAATATGACCATTACCAGTCCCTTGTACGCCATATAAAATCTTCATAATTCCCCTACAACTCCTATCGCCAACACAGCACACCCGCTACCTATCACCGCACCCAGAATGACATCAATCGGATAATGCACTCCGACCACAATTCTCGATAAAGAGACGCCCGATGCCCACATCATCAGCGGCAGCGCCAATGCCGGAAAATGTTCCATCAGACACGTGGCATAAAGCCAGGCACCAGCACTGTGGCCAGAAGGCATACTAAATTTATCACTTGGCGTAAGCATGGCTTTTACAGCCAGGCAATCACAGGGGCGGACCCGCGCAATGCGGTTTTTCAGATAGAGATAAAGCGGCCGCTCAATGGCAAATGCCACCACGGCACACAAGGCAAACTGCTGCCCGACCGAGCCCATAAACAGTGCACTCAGGATACCCAGTATCACATAGAGCCCGCCGTTTCCGCTTTTTGACAGTGCCAACATCACCATTTTGAACCAGGGCTTACACTCGGGTTTATAAAGGGCGAAATAGAGCGCCGTATCGAGTTTGATGATCTGTGCTTTCATAGCTCATGCTTACATTTGTTCACAAATTCAGCATAGAAGAGCTAAATAACACTGCCACGACATTTTTGTGACACAATTATGTATGTTGATTCAAAGCATTGCGCCCCTACATAATGGGAGTATACTGGATTGTGAATTCAGTTATTTTCGAGGACGCCCGTATGGATTACAGCACTTCCGACTTATGTGACCATTTTGCCGATGCGGTTGATGTATTAGAGCCGATGTTTATCAACTTTGGCGGTCAAAGCGCCTTCAGTGGCCGTATCAAAACACTCAAGTGCTTTGAGAATAATGAACTGATCAACCAGGTTTTACAGCAAGATGGTACTGGCCAAATCTTATTGGTCGATGGCGGAGGTTCCACACGTCGGGCACTCATCGATATTGAGCTTGCAGAGCTGGCAATGGAAAATAACTGGCAGGGTATTGTGGTCTATGGTGCAGTTCGCCATGTTGAGGAACTGGAAGAGTGTGATCTCGGTATCCAGGCAATCGCCTCAATACCCGTCGCTGCCGACAGCCATGGCGGCGGTGAACAAGGTATCCCGGTCAATTTTGCCGGCGTATCTTTCTATGATGATGACTACCTGTATGCGGATGCCACTGGCATCATTATTTCTGCTGAAGAACTACAGCTAGAAGTTGACGACGAACAGAGCGAATAATACCGCTAGTGCATTCTAATCTCCCCGGGCAAAGCCCGTCTTTGCCCGGCACAACCCCATAGATCGACCTGAATTATGAGTAACCACTGGCTTCATATATACACCGAAGCGGACATTACCGCCTATTGTCACAGCCGTGAAAATGAACAACGTTTCTGGCAAACCCTGGCTTTCCTGCAACCCAAAGATGATTTAACCCAAGCGCTGCGCGATGCCGCGCAGTTTGGTATTAAGTATGTGTTGGTTGCCATTAACGAGGATCTGGGACCTCGGGCTAATTGTGGCCGGGGCGGTGCCCATCTGGGCTGGCAAGCATTTTTACAACGCTTCTTAAACCTGCCTTGTAATCGCTTTTTAACCCCGGACGATGTCTTGCTGTTAGGTGAAGTCCGATGTGATGATTTGCAACAGCAAGGCGCCGATCTGGATAACCGGGACCCGCAGCAACTGGCTCAGTTGCGTGAGCTCAACGGCCAACTTGATGAACGCGTCAGTACTGTCATGAAGGCCATCTTTGATGCAGGCCTGGCCCCCATCGTAATTGGTGGTGGCCACAATAACTGCTTTGGTCTGCTACAGGCATTGTCCCAGAGTACTCAGCAGGCTTGTCATGCCATTAACTTCGACCCGCATGCCGATTTTCGTGCGCTGGAAGGCCGCCACTCTGGTAACGGTTTCAGTTATGCTCACAATCAAAGCTATCTGTCTGATTATCACGTGGTTGGCATGCATGAACAGAAAAACAACCACACCATTATCTCAGCACTGGATAATGCGGGATTCAGTTACGCCAGTTATCAGGATATCCTGGTACGCCGCACACTGACACTGACTGAAGCCTGCCAGATCGGGCTGAATCGCTTTGCCGGACAAGCGCCTCTGGGTGTTGAAGTCGATGTCGATGCGATATCTCAGATGCCAGTGAGCGCGTATACCAACTGTGGTTTTACCGTGAATGATGCCGAGCACTTCGTCCATTTAGCGGCGAGTCAGGAACGCGCGCGTTATCTGCATTTGTGCGAAGCGGCACCCGAGCATCACCCACAAGGTGTGCAACAAGGGATCAGTGATGCCGGTCAGGTTCTGGCTTCCCTGGTCTGTAGTTACTTGCAGGCTGCGCCTAAACCCGGCGCTTAATGTGAGTCTGGCTGAAAGGTTTCTGGGGTGTCTTCCGGATGCTCCCAGCGCCATTGTTTCAGCCAGCTGATCATGCCCACACTGCTCAGGGGTCTGGCAAAATAATACCCCTGCGCCGCAAATGTATTAAGGCTTTTCACGAACTGAAGCTGCTCCGGGGACTCCACCCCTTCACAAATCACTTTACACTCCTGGATCTGCTGCATTTCCACAATCCCACGAACCACACTCTTGAAGGTGCCCTGATGGCCATGATCTGAGGTCAGTGAACGGCCCAGCTTGACATAATCTACAGTCAGCTGAGGCAATTTAGACAAAGTGACCGGGGTTTCACCGAAGCTGTCGATACACAAGCGCAGTCCCATTGATCGCAACCGCGATACCATGGCAATGCCCTGAGGCTCGAGGCTGGTAAACAAACTGGCAGGGCACTCTATGATCAAATCACCCGGCTTCAGCTGATGCTCCAGTAACACGTGGTCGATAAACTCGATAAATTCCTCGTGCAACATTTCTGGTCCAAACAGGTTCAGGCTCAGTGGCATAGCTATGCCTTCCATACGCAATGCCAGTGCGATCTCTGCAGCGCGCTCAATCACATATTGAGCGACGGGCAATGCCAGGCCTGCAATGCGAATGTCTTCGATAAATTTACCCGCCGCCAGGATCCCCTGTTTGGGGTGTTGCCAGCGCAACAGCAACTCAAGGAACTCAATATCACCATCTTCGTTACGTACAACAGGTTGAAAATACAACTCCAGTTCCTGACGAAAATCTATGTGTGCCAACTCGGCCAGACGCGCCTGTTGCTCCAGCCGGTTGATCTGCATCTGCTGCTGATAAGGGGCTATCGGGCTGTCAGGCTGGCTATCCAGCGCCAAAAACGCACAGGTTAATAAGTTCTCGAACAGCCCCTGCTCTTCATCACAGTTCACATAACTGGCACGCGCTTTCACTTCAATGGTGCAGTTACCCACATTAAAGGGTTTCAGAGTGCTTTCAATGATTTCACCGATCATCTGTTCATGCAGGTGATGTTGATTAACCAGGCTACACACAAACACAAAATGCAAACCGCCAAGGTGGGCCAGCCGGGATACTTCATTGCCAAGCGGGATTGGCATCACATCCGGATGCTGCAAATGCTGTTTAACTCGATTGGCAGACTGGGCTAACAAGAGATCGCCAAACTCCCGGCCGAGATGAAAATTCACCTGCTGGAAGCCTTCCAGGCGGATCATGACGAGCATGGCTTCACTAGGGTCACGCTGACGAAACTCATAAAACGCACTGCGAAACCCTGCTCTGTCCGGCAACTCGAGGATGTCCGCCGTTTTGCTTTCCTCACTGCCCGCCGGGGGCGGCGGTACCAGAGAAGCTCTGGATAATGTTAACTCGGCTAAAAACATCGGGAGCAGCGCCAGCACCAGTAAACCGGGCGACAGCTGCCAGAACAATATGCCGGCCAGTGCGAAAGCAGCGGCACAGGCACTCACACCAGTGATGATTAGATACCTGAGTTGCTCAGAGCGGATCGCAAGCCAGATATGTAATACCAGCAGAGGGGCCAGTAAATAGGAAAAAAGATGTGCGGTGTCAGCAAGGAAAGCCAGCGCCACCGCTGTCGTGGTTGCATACACAATGCGATGCAAAGGCTGCTGACTCGCCATAATCGCACCGATGCTGGCACTGAGCAGTGCGCCTGCTACAAAGGCCATCAGCATTGGGGATTGGTGACCTGTAGCCTGCCAGAAGGAGGCCGCCGACACACTCCCAACAGCAGCCATTAGAGCAGAGGGAAACACAGCCAGAAGTAAGATAATACTTTTGTTACAATGTTTTAGCAGCGCTTTTTTCGTCATCGGCGGACCATTGTGAAATTCTTACTATTGCACAAGTTTACCCGAAATCCAGGTATTTAACAGGTCATTTACGCCAAACTGATAACTAAGTTCAGCCGGATGACCGACCTGCCACAGCACCATATCGGCGCGCATGCCAACTTTCAGCACCCCCCGATCCGACAGACCCAATGCTTTGGCACCATGGCGAGTAACGCCCAGCAACGCTTCTTCCGGTGTCATACGGAACAAGGTGCATGCCATATTCAACATCAGACGTAATGAGCACAGTGGCGCGGTTCCCGGGTTAAAGTCACTGGCCAGTGCAATCGGCACATTATGCTGACGCAGGAGCTCAATCGGGGGTAATTGGGTTTCACGAAGAAAATAAAATGCGCCCGGCAGCACTACACCGACAGTGCCCGCTTTGGCCATCGCTTTGACACCGGCTTCATCCAGATATTCAATGTGGTCGGCGGACAACCCATTAAACTCAGCCACCAGCTCACTGCCGTGCTGATTAGACAGTTGCTCAGCATGACATTTCACTTTTAAACCCAGCTCAGTGGCTTTGGCAAACACCCGGCGCGTTTGCGCATTGCTGAAACCGACATTTTCACAAAATGCGTCGACCGCATCAGCCAGAGAGTGTTCAGCTACCTGAGGTAACATTTGCTCACACACCAAATCGATGTAGCCATCGGCGTCATCACGATATTCCGGCGGCAGTGCATGGGCGCCCAGGAACGTACTTTGTACACTAATAGGGTGATGTTCATCCAGCATGCGGTTGACTTCCAGCAGCTTAATTTCGCTTGCACAATCCAGGCCATAACCCGATTTGCTTTCCACTGTGGTGACACCCTCACTCAGCAAGGCATTCAGTCGCGTTTTACCGGCCACAAACAAGTGTTCATGATCCGCTGCACGGGTTGCCTTCATCGTCGTCGCAATGCCGCCGCCTTGCTGTGCGATCTGCTGATAAGACACGCCATTAAGACGTTGCTCAAATTCCTGAGCGCGTGAACCGGCGAACAAAATGTGGGTATGACAATCAATCAGGCCCGGCGTCATCCAAGCCCCTTTTGCTGAGATAGTCGGCGTGGTCACCGGATCAAACTCCGGCAGTTCAGCTTGTGCGCCAAGCCAACAGATTACCCCATCTTTGACCATCATCGCGCCATGCTCAATGGCCCCATAAGGGCGCTCAATATCCGGGTCCATGGTCGCCAGATTGACGTCCAGAACCACTAAATCTACTTCCATCACCAGTCAATTCCTCATCTCTAACTTGCTGCTTTGAGTGTAGCAAGATTACTTGTATATACAATAGAGGTGTGCCATGTTTATCAGTGAGCTATGTCCGCTCAGCCTGACGCGACAGTTGGGTTTACTTTACTAACCATGGCATGAGATTGTGACAACGCAACCCAAATTTGCACAAATAAAACAACATATCATCACGCAGATCCGCAGTGGTATCTGGCAGGAAGATCAACAAGTTCCGTCTGAAAACGCCTTATCCGCGCAATTCAGGGTAAGCCGCATGACCGCCAGACGTGCACTCAGTGAACTGACCGACGCCGGGATCCTGACCCGCAGCCAGGGCCTGGGTACCTTTGTCGCCAGATTCAAATCCCAGTCTTCTTTGCTGGAAATCCGCAATATCGCCGATGAGGTCAAAGAACGTGGTGGTGACTACACTTGTGTGGTCCTGTCTCTTGAATCTATGGCGGCCATCGCCCCAATCGCCATTGCACTGGGTGTTGAGATCGACACACAGGTGTACCGCAGTGTGCTGGTGCATCATGACAATGAACAACCTCTGCAAGTCGAGGAGCGCTTCGTTAACCCTCTGTTGGCACCTGACTACCTGCAACAGGACTTCACGCAAATCACCCCTCATGAGTACCTGGTCCAGATAGCCCCCCTGACAGAGGCACGCCATACCGTTGAGGCCATTATGCCCGGCCCGGATATTTGCCAGTGGCTAAATATGTTTCATGAAGAGCCCTGCTTACAACTGATCCGCAGAACCTGGTCTGAAGGCGGCATTGTCAGCTTTGCCCGGTTAATCTCACCGGGCAGTAAGTATCGTCTGGGCGGCCACCTGACCTTTAAGAAGTGAACCTGCTCAGATGGCGTGCTGATAACTAAACCCCAACTCACTGATGGCCGCGCCGTCAATGATCCGCGCTTTGCTGTTATCACTGGCAAAGCTTGGGGGTTGGGTGCCCGCCTGCGCGCAATGCGCCTGATAGTAATCCTGCTTAAACGGATGAGACGGAGCGCATACGTTGTAAATTGCTCTCGCCTGCGGCCAGTGAGTCAGTACTGACATAATGGCCGACACCACATCTGCCTGATGGACCATATTAACCAGCTCCTGACTGCTGCTACGTAAGGTCTTGCCAGCGATAAATTGTCCTGGTTCCCGTCCTGGCCCGACCAAGCCTGCCAGTCTGAGCACCTTGCCGCCATGGGACAGCACCAACTGCTCTGCCTGCTGCAAAATGCGTTGACGCTGTGAGTCGGTTGCAGCCAGTGCTCCCTGCTCGCTATAAACCCCATCAGCGTCGGCATACACCCCGGTACTCGAGCACAGTAAAAAGCCCTGCATTTGCAGCTCAGTCGCCAACGCCAGCGTCGCTTCTAATGTCACCAGATAGTTGCTGTCTTCACGACGCGCACCCGGTGGCATCGCACAAAGCCAGAAAGCATGCTGTAACGATACGTCATGCACCAGTCTTGTACCATCATGAACCAATTGTCGAGACAGGGCACTGCTGTGCGGCTGCCGCCGGGTTGCCTGTACCTGCCATCCCTGCTCTGCCGCAGCTTCGGCCGCTGGCATTCCCAACCAGCCCGCGCCGGCAACAACGAGTTTATTGTGCATATCATTATCCTGTAGTTTGATCAGCTCAGTACATCATGCAACAGCGCACTGTGTACTGGCAAAAATCTGCGATGACATAGGAAGTAATAAAAACGGCTGATTTATTGCTAAAAGTTAAAGTATCTGTCCCTATTGCCGATTAGGGATGTAAAGATTATTCGTCAAGTGTTATCAATCAACCACCGTAATTTGTAGCCTTCTTGCATGAGATATGGTTTGATTGAAGCTTGCCTGATCCCAAGAAAAAGAAAAACGCATGCTTGAAAATTTATCCCTTAGAAAAAAAATCCTCTTTTTGATTGGCGGTACCATTTCTATTTTGTTGGTTGCTGCGTCAGGGTATTTCGTTAACCACATTGCCCAGCTTTCCCGAGAGGGCATAGAAAGAGAAGCAGAAAGTCATTTATATGCCGAGAAGCTCTCCATGGAATCTTTCTTTACACGTTACGGTGCCATTGTGGAGACCTTTGTTACCAATCCGCATAATGTTAATTGGTTTGACGACTACACCCAGCGAGAAAAGCCGCTGAGTGCCGACCTTGGCTATCAGGAAGTCAATCAGGACTTTATCCGCATCTCAGCCAGCGATGAGAATATCCTTTCCGCCTTCATGGCATCAGCACGCACAGGTGAATACTTCAAAGAAAATGAGCGTACCTCAAACTACTCTGATGGCCGCCCTTACTACTCGTACAAGCGCCCCTGGTGGCAGGATGCGCTGAGTCATGGTGGTCTGTATGTCGGTGCAGTGTCTGTTGATATCAATACGGGTGCCGTCTCTGCCGTCGTTCAGCAACCTGTCTACAATGCCCAACGCGAACTGGTTGCGGTAGGGGGTGTTGACCTGCAAATTAACAAGATCAGTGAACTGGTTGAGCAGATCCAGTTTGATGGTCAGGGTTACGGCTTCTTACTCGACCACGATTATAAAGTGGTCCATCTGTCCAAACGAACCGGACACAAACTCTCTATTACTGATGAGGGCGCGAATGGCAAAGAAGGCCTGGAAGCGCTGGAAAGACAATTTGCAGATACCGAAGGATTTACTGAGCTCAATCGCGCAATGCGTTCAGAAGGTGCTGGTGCTGCAATGGTTACCCTCAAAGGCGTTGATTACTATGTGGTATTCAACAACGTCAAACTCGACAAACCGATCCTGGATTGGCACCTGGGATTGCTGATCCCCGTCAGCCTGATTGAAGAACCGGTCAATGATGCCGTTATGAGCACAGTGACCGCTGTGATCATTATTCTGGCCATTATTGTTGTCATGATTTTATGGGCCACACAAATGATTGCTGCGCCGATCACCATGCTGACCAATACCATGCGGGATATTGCCTCAGGTGAAGGGGATCTGACGCGTCGCATCGATATCAACAGCCAGGACGAAGTCGGCCAGCTGGCTCACCACATGAACACCTTTATCGACAAGCTACGTAGTATGATGCTCGACACCGCTGCACAAGCACAGCAACTTAGTGGTGCTGCGTCCCAATTACAGGATGTGTCGACCAACACCAACAACGAGATCCAACAAGAGAAAGAGCAAGTTGACAGTGTGAGCGCCGCTGTCACGGAGATGGCAGCCACAGTCACCGAGATTTCCCGTAATGCCCATGAAACAAACCGGGCTGCTGATCTGGTTCAGAGTATGACCAATGACGGTGCTGCGCGCTCGGGTCAGGCACAAGAAGTCATGACTCAGCTAGCTGGTCACATTGGAGAGGCGGCCAAAGTGGTTGCCGGTCTGGAACAGGAAACCAGCAACATTGGGGCCGTGATTGACGTGATCAATGGCATCGCAGAGCAAACCAACCTGCTGGCACTCAACGCCGCCATTGAAGCTGCCCGCGCGGGTGAGCAAGGCCGTGGCTTTGCCGTGGTAGCCGATGAAGTACGCAGCCTGGCCAGTCGTACCCAGGAGTCGACAGATGATATCCGTAATATGATCTCTCGCCTGCAACAGATCGCTCAGCAAGCTTCTGTGATGATGCAGCAGGGCCAGGAGCGTGCAGAAGGGTCTGTAGGACAAACGCAGGAAGTGCTGGATGCACTGCGTAATATCACGGAGTCGGTCAGTACGGTACAAGATCAAAGTCACCAGATTGCGACCTCAACGGAAGAGCAAACAGTCGTTGCTGAGGATATCAATAATAGCCTCAATGCCATTAATGACCTGGTCAATAGCACAGCGAACCACGCACACTTGCTGGCCGATGAAGCCCGTGACCTGAATAGTCTGGCAAAAGCACTTAATAACACCGTAAATCAATTTAAACTGTAGCGTCTGAGTGGCCCGGGCTCCCGGGCCGCCTGCATACACATTCCCCACTATTTCTGTCTTGCCAAAACTTGACTAATGCACAGTTGCAGACGATCACTTATAAGGTGACTCTTTGCGGATCAGTGCTTAATTATGTTTAAAAACCTCAAACTAGCGCAGATGCTTGCGTACTCATTTGGCGCCCTCATCGCTCTGATGACGGTGATTTCTATCTCTGCCTACCTTGGACTGAATACCGGTTATAACAACTTCGTCGAATATCGTACATTGGCACGCAATGCCAATTTAAGCGGCCGTCTGCAGGCGAATTTACTGATGGTGCGCCTCAACGCACTCAAATACCTGAAAGAGCAGAGCACAACCAACATTAATGAATTTAACGAGCGTTTTGATTTGCTCAAGGAACTCATGGATCAGGCCCAGGCAAGTATCTCGGATACCAGTTACCAGAGCCAACTCACTAACAGTGCAAGCGACATTGAAGAATATCGGCGGGCATTCGAGCAGATTGTGCAGTTATACGCTCAGCGCAATGACATAGTAACCAACCAGCTGGATGTCAAAGGCGTACAAATGCGCACCATACTCAGTGATGTGATCAACAATGCACATCAACAAAGCAATAATGAAGCCTTGTTCGCAGCAGCCCGGTTGCAGGAAACGCTGTTACTCGGCCGTTTATACGTGGTCAAATTCCTGGTGACAAACACAGACAAGGATTACCAACGCGCCATTGAGGAGTTTAGCCAACTGGCAGCTCTGCTAGACGAACAGGCCGGGGCATTTGTATGGCAACCGGTTCAGGGCATGCTCGTTGAGTTCTTACAGCACAAACTCGATTACATTACTGCCGTCAAAGCCGTGAACCAGACCATATTGCAACGTAACCAATTAATCTCACAAAAACTCAATGTCATAGGCCCTCAGGTGGCTAATACACTGGAAGAGATTAAGCTAGATATTAAAAACCGCCAGGACGAGCTTGGCCCTCAAGCGCAAAGCACCAGTGAGCAGGCGGTGATGCTGGTTACCACAGTATCGGTGTTGGTGGTATTCGCGGGCGCGTTCCTGAGCTGGTATGTCAGCAATTTACTACGCGAGCCCATTGGCGGTGAGCCAAGAGAAATCGAAGCACTGGCCAAAGCTATCGCCAAAGGCGATCTCAGTTATCAATTTGCGACCACGAACACCACAGGCATATATCGGGCGATGTCCGAAATGACAACCACATTGCGAGACATAGTGAGTAAAATCAAATCTGCTACCACCACATTGAATGATACGACCGGTGCCATGATTTCAATCACTGAGAAAACCAAAGGTGAGACCGATCAACAGCAAGATCAGCTGACCCAAAGTGCCACAGCGATGCAACAAATGAGTGCGACCGTACATGAGATCACGCAGAGCGCGCAACTGGCTGCTGACGCGGCTACCGAAGCTGATCAGCAATCCCAGACCGGGATCCAAGTGGTACAAACGTCTCGTGAAGCCATGAGTGAACTGGTGGGCAGTATTCAACAAGTCAGCGAGGCCATTACCCAGTTAGAAAACGAAACGGAGTCGGTCGGCTCCATTTTGGATGTGATCCGCAGTATTGCAGACCAAACCAATCTGCTGGCACTCAATGCGGCGATCGAAGCCGCGCGGGCTGGCGAGCAAGGTCGGGGCTTTGCCGTGGTGGCTGATGAAGTACGCAGCCTGGCCAGCCGTACGCAGCAAAGTACCGAAGAGATCCAGGCGATGATCTCGCGCTTACAAAACGAGGCAAAACGCTCAGTAGAGCATATGCAGCGCAATGTTGACCATGCGGAAAACTCCGCGGAGCAAACCGAACATGCCGGCGCAACGTTACAAGCAATTTGCGGCTCAATCAGCACCATCCGCGAAATGAATTTACAAATTGCCAGCGCATCAGAGGAGCAGAATACGGTCTCAATGCAAATATCTGAAAGTGTCACCCATGTCAGTGAGAGTGCCGCAGAAACAGCGCAAGGGGCACAGCAAGTGTCTCAGGACGCCAAGGCACTGAGCCACATAGCCCGTGAACTGAACACCCTGGTGGACCAATTTAGGCTGTAGGGCCCGACAAGATGGGGCAGTGAGCGTCATTACCTGCCCTTCCTTTTGCTTTAGATCAACGCCCCAACGCACAACTTTGCTTACACTAGCCTTCTCAATAGCAAAGAGAGTGCGATCGTGATTAAATTACCTCAGTGGGATGACTCCCTCATCAACAAATACAATATCTCAGGCCCCAGATATACCTCTTATCCAACAGCCCTGTCACTTGAATCAGGTTATACTCAGGCCGATCTGGTTGATGCCATCGCACACTCAGACACCCGTGCACTGTCGTTGTATATTCATATCCCATTCTGTCACCAGCTTTGCTATTACTGTGGCTGTAATAAGATTATTACCCGACATCAGTCCAAGGCCGATGTATACCTCGACCATCTGGAGCTGGAAATCGCCGCTCAGGCACCGCTCTTTAAAGCTTATCAGGTTGAGCAATTGCACCTGGGAGGCGGCACCCCCACCTTTCTGACCACAGCGCAAATGTCACGCCTGGTCACCATGCTGGAGCAGCACTTCACCTTCACACCAGCTGCCCAGCGCGGCATTGAAATCGACCCCAGATCACTGGCCGAAGACATGCTGCCAGCACTGAAAACGCTCGGCTTTAATCGGGTGTCATTCGGGGTGCAGGATTTTAATGATCAGGTACAGGCCGCAGTAAATCGCCCGCAACAGATTGCAGAAGTGCTGTCGCTCTTAAAGCAAGCCCGCGAGCTGGGCTTTAAATCCATTAATATGGACATGATTTACGGCCTGCCTCATCAGAGCGTTGAGTCCTATCGCGATACCATAGCGCAGCTCATTGAGTTGGGCCCTGATCGGGTTTCGGTGTTTAACTATGCCCATCTGCCGGACAGATTCGCCGCCCAGCGCAAGCTGAAAGAGGCCGATATGCCCAACGCCAAAGAAAAGCTCGCGATCTTTAAGCAAACACTGACACAGATGAGCGATGCCGGTTACCAGTTTATCGGTATGGACCATTTTGCCAAAACCGATGACGAGCTGGCTGTGGCACAACGACATAATCACCTGCACCGAAACTTCCAGGGCTATACCACCCATGGTAACTGCGACTTGCTCGGTCTCGGCGTATCGTCTATCTCACAGATCGGCAATGCCATTCTACAGAATGAAAAAGATCTGAGGCCCTACTACCAGGCCGTCACTGAGCGCCATAGCGCCATTCATAAAGGCGTCAAGCTCACCCGCGACGATGAAATTCGTGCCGCCGCGATCAAGCAACTTATTTGCCACTTCGAGCTCGACAAAGCGACCTTTGCCGCTGAGCATGATCTCGACTTTGACGACTACTTTGCCGATGCGCTAACGGCACTCAAGCCCCTGGCTGAAGATGGCCTGGTGGACCTCACCGAGCAACGTATTGAAGTCACGGCTAAGGGTAATCTGTTTATCCGCATCATCTGCATGTGCTTTGATGCCTATCTGCAACAACAGATCAAAAACACCCGCTTTTCACGGGTGATTTAAGAATTATATTACTCTGTAAACTACGCCAAATAGCGTGTTCACTTGTTGTTAATGACCGTCAGGAGAAAAACAATGGCGGACACAGGACTGCGTTCTCCCGCACTCTTCAGATTCATTATTGCAACCCAGTAACGTGGTTATACCTGTGCCCCCTGCAACTTCAGGGGTCATTTCTGCAGGCAAAAAAGCCGGGTTCTTAGACAATGCTTTAATTGGTTTTTTATTGAGTTTTAATTTCATCGGATTATCCTTATTTATTGCAGTTCAAAAATTCACCAGAAAAGGTAACCCAACAAACCCGAATGGTCAACAATTTACAAACCACCTGGAAACAAAAACGCAAAATTTACAACATGGAAAATGGGGATTCATTGTGATGCAAATGCGCTAACTTTTCTACAGTCACTCGTATAAGTGCGCCAACTGAATGCAATAAATTGCGCCAGCAGATACAGTGTAGAATGCTGATAGCTACACTTGTAACAAAGCAGACAAGATTACTATCTATATTTATCGAGCGATTGCTTCAATACAATCTCATTATTGGGCTTCTCGCCACGACAACGCTTATCAGAAGAAAACAGCATATCCGCTTTTACCATTTGTGATGGTTTCATCAAACAAATAACATTTGTCTTTCCACGAACAAGCCGCTTGTCACCACTTGTGTATAAAACAGTTTTTTTACCTGACATATGCTCACTGTGTAGTTGCGGAGTCTTGAATCGTCTCACCGGCGCACCGGTTTGTGTGTCAAACTGACGAGACTTAAAAAATAACGCCTCTTCTTTTTGAAGGAGCTGCTCAATGCTTGCATGTGGATTAATTGTCACGGCTCTGGGCTGAGTATTTTCATTTTGCCTGACCAAAGAGCGTGGTTCAGCGTTTTTCTTTTTAATTACAGGCTCTTTAAGCAACTCATGTGGTACTTGTTTTGCAGCCGCTTCATGGCTTTCAGACTCAGTCATGCTTAAAATGGATTGATTAACCCCACCGCTCTGTGACATTACCTGTTCATTTGTGTTCTCGGATATTCTGTCGCTTACTTCGTTTCCCTGATGAACTTGAGTCGCAGTTACAGGCTCATCCTGAGCGAAGACAATATAGATTTTTATGGCTCATCTTTTTCCATCACTGGCATAGAAGCTTATCTCGAAGGCAGAAAATAACCCAATTACGGGTACCCAACGCTGTAAGCTATCAAGGCCACTCACTTTGAGTACATAGCATAATCCCTCAACTTATTATTTCTGCTTGGAGGGTTTGGTTGGTGACGCACATTCATGGATAGTCATTCTATTCAGGCAACCCCAAAAATAACCTGACCGCCCCAAATGCAAAAGTTCAATTTAGTTAAAAACTAAAATTAAGCTTTCTTAGGACGAACCAGAACGTCTACCAAAGTCCAGGATGTTTTCTTAGGGGGTGGTGACGCACATTCATGGATAGTCATTTTATTCAAACGACCCCTTACATGCTCTGACCGCCCCAAACGCAAAAGCCCCGGCCAAAAGGCCGGGGCTTTC